>NZ_JBHTLM010000005.1:0-288938 GCF_042678945.1 Paenibacillus puldeungensis
CCGATCAAGGCCACCTTCAAAAGGTGACAGAGACCACAGGAAACTCGCCGGACCTGCATAGTTGTGCAGATGTTTTGGATCCGAAGTTTATTCTCGTGGCTGACCGAGCGTACGGCAAGCATAAGCGATTTGACGAATACCTGGAGCAAAATCAGTCTTTTGTGATCAGGCTCCATGATAATACCACCTTTTATGAGCCAATCCCAAGGGAACGCAATCAGCCGTTTACCGGAACGCTAGAACAGGATTTCACTTGCCAATTGGGGAAGAACAAATCCCTTTCCCAGCATCGATTTCGGGTCGTGATCCTGAAAGATCCCAATGATAACCCCGTTATTTTGGCGACCAATCTACATTGGCATTCCGCAGAAAAGATTGCGGAGATCTACAAGAAACGGTGGCAGATTGAAGTGTTTTTTCGCTGGATTAAGCAGCATTTGAACATTCCTAAATTATTTGGAACGACTCCTAACGCAGTGTATGGGCAGTTGTACACAGCTTTAATAGTTTACGTCCTGCTGAAATTCCTGTTCGATCAAGGCAATGCTAAGGTTCATCCGAGCGCCACACTGACATTTGCCGAGTTCGACCGATTATTTACTTTGCAATCTTTGCCACCGGAGTGGAGAAGGTATTTGGCTAATGACGTGGTTCTTTATTCCATAATTTAGTTAATCAACAGGCGTGCACTTTTTGCAATTAAATGCTCAATACTTCCAATAAAGCGATGTTTAACTGTAAATAATGCATCTAGTAAGTTACGGCAACAGTTAGTTTACGGTAACAGCAAGTCCTACGATACCCACTTTTCACTTGTTGATCGACGCATTTGTTGATCGCCTGCAAGGAATGGGAGCAATGGCAGATTAGTATTCCCCGTAATCCATCAGCAGATCTAGATAAAGCTCCGCCCACAAAGGGACGGAACCATTTCTTGCTGCACCTCGCTTGCTGCCAGCTGTCAGATAATTTGTTCACTTTATATTTTTTAGCCAATTGTAATCGTCGATAGCCTCCTGCTCGTTCTTGAACACATTCATGACCCTCCCGAGCTCGATCGCAAACTCGATAAACGCTTGACCTTTGGAGGTAATACAGTTTCCGTCCCGCACAACGTCCTCATCCACAATCGTGACATGCTTAAAGATCTCGCGATTGTTGTCATTCAGCACAATTCCTCGACCGTCGCCCGTACACTTCTTATGATCAAGCACCCCGAACTTGGCCATCAGCTCCACCCCGCCGCAAATTCCTGCGATCAGCTTGTTTTTTTCGTGCAAGGCAGTAATGAACTCTCGCAAAGGAGCGTTATCGTACAGATACGACGGATCTCCTCCCGGAATAATCAGAAGATCTATCTCATCCGGGTTTACGTCCTGAATCATCCGATCCGGCAAAAACTTCTGTCCTTCCTCGCTTAAATAGGCACGATCCTCTAAAGCAACCGCAAAATGGCTTCCTCTAAACTGGTTCATGGCAAGCACCACTTCAAACTCGCAAAATTCATCATAATACAAGCAGCATACGTTCATTTTTCTAACCTCTTTCTTGATCTCTATATATTTTCACCTTGCACCCCCATTATAAAAAGCGATGACTGACACCTGTGTGTCAGCCATTATACTTCGCGTATATTTTTTTTATATACTCCACCATGCCCGTTCTTAACGATTCAGGAGCGACGACCTCACATTCATCTCCAAAACCTAAAATGAATTTCTTCAAGCCTTCATCGTCCGGAAAAAGGTCCTCCACCAAATAAGTGCCATCCTCTTGAGGCCTGATGGTCTCCTTGGAGAAATACTCGCTTAGCTGCTCGCCAATTCGATTCGTAAACTTTAACACGACGCAGACGCAATTTTTTTCATAACTGTCGTGAAAATTTTTCTTGATTTCCTGCAAGGAGTCAGACCTTTTCGCAAAAGGCTCTCCTAGCCGGAGATTCCGCACCCTAACCAGCTTAAACCTTCTGTAGTCATCCCTTGCTCGGCAAAAGGCCGTAACATACCACTGTCCACTCGTAAAAACGATCTGGATCGGCTCGGCCACCCGCTTGGCATAGTCCATTTTTCGATTGATATAGTCAAATTCCAAGGTTCGCTGCTCTTCAATCGCCTCGTTGATCAAAAACAGATACTCCCGCAGCTCCTGCTCCATGCTGAAATGGGACATGTTGATCGTGAGATTTTCCTTATGCTCCTGCTCCCTGTTGTGGAGGGATTCAAACTTGAGTACGAGATCGTTGAACTGCTGGTTTTTCCCGAACAGGAACTTTAGGTTCTCCATAACGGCCATGAGAGGGCCAATTTCCTTCTTGTTAAGAAAAAGATTGTTCAAACTGAAGTTCTCCATGAGGTAATAACCCCCACCCGTTCCCCCGGTAGCGGCTATTGGAATTCCTGCCTCGCTGATTTTCTCAATATCCCGATATATCGTCCGCAGCGACACCTCGAAATGGTTGGCCAGCTCTTTCCCTGTGACCAGACCCTTTTGCGAAATGATAATGACGATAGATAGAAGCCGATCTGATCTCATATTTTGCGTACGTTACTGGAACGTCCTACCTTCCCGCCAAATGCCGTATTTTGTCCGGATTCCTCATGAAAAATAAATTTCGAATCCTGTGATTTTCCGTGTCCATGAGCACAGCGGTGTCAATTCTCGTACCTACCATATAAATGAGCCCCGGTTGGCCATTCAACTCGGCGATCTCTATGTGAGCGTCCGTTTCCGTAGAGTGAGAAGCCTTCCGAAAAAGACCAAAGAGAAACTGGACGACCCGATCACGGGATTCAATAGGCTGGACAGCCGCTGTCACTTTACCGCCCCCGTCTGAGATAACGGCGACGTCCTCGGCAAGCAGGGAGACTAATTGTTTCGTATTTTCCAGCTTGAGAGCAGAGAGAAATCGATGTATCCAATCTTGGCTCAGTTCATAGGAGCAGGCCGTTTCTGCCTCCCTTCGGGCACCCCCGACCTTCCCTCTTGCCCGGCTGACAAGCTTACGGCAATTCGCCTCGCTTCGCTCTATCAAATCGGCAATCACCGCGTAATCCAAATCAAGCGCTTCGCGCAGTACGAATGCGGCTCGTTCCGCAGGGGTTAGCTGCTCCAAAAGCACCAGCATGGCATAGGATAACATTTGTTGCCGGGCCACCGCTTCAAAAGGTTCGTCATTTCCGGTTCGCACCGGTTCGGGAAGCCATTGTCCAAAGTATTGTTCCCGCTTCCTGCGGGCCGACTTCAGCAAGTCCATACAGCGGTTTGTGGCCATTTTACACAAGTAGGCTTTTGGTTCGGCTAGTTTGTCCGGATGAACATCCGCTAATTTCAAGAATACATCCTGAACCGTATCCTCGGCGTCGGAAACCGATCCCGTCATTTGATAAGCAAGCGTAAAAAGCAGCCGATGATACCGCTCATATAGTTCCTGCATGGCTCCTCTTCCTTTCACAACTAGACGATTCTTACACCTCAAGGCGTTTGAAAACTCGCGATATCCCATATCCATTTTCGTACTCGCCAGCCCAGCTTGCCCGATAATATAATATCCAGGCCCCATTTGCGTGTCCATACCATACCTTGACCGGGACCCAGGCCGAAGCAGAAAAAGTCAAAATGACTTTGATGCTTTGGAGCCGGGCGCCCCTTCAAGTCGGCCACCAAAACCTTTCCTAAGCGCGAGGCCTGGGCGATCGCTTCTTTGCACGTCTTCCCGTCTGCCCGGCCGCATGACGGGCTTACGATATGAGCGCAGTCTCCAATACAGTATATACCATCCAGCCCTTGAACCCGGTAGCTTTCGTCTACCGCCACATAACCCTCCTGCGTGACTGGTAGACCCATGCTCTCCAGCATAGGATGAGGCAGTAATCCCAATGTCCAAACGCATAAACCTGCGGGCAGGGTCTGACCGTTTGACAGCCTGACCAGCCCTTCCTTCTCTTCCTGCACCCTGCAGCTATGAATCACCTCCACGCCTCTCTCAGTCAATGCATGCTCCAGCCTGCGCCCAACCTTGTCCGGACCTTCCGGAAACAGCCGATTGTGCGTGTTTACAAGAATCACTCTGACCTCATTTGGCTCGATCCCCAACACTTTGGCATCCGCACGTACGTGATAGGCAAGCTCCGCAGAGGTTTCAATCCCGCTGATCCCGGCACCCGCTACAACAAGCGTCATCAGCCGGGACCGTTCATCAGCACGCTTATCATAAACGGCCTTGCGCAAATTGCTGCACCAGACTTCCCTTATTTCCTTCGCCGAGTCCAAGCCATTCAGCGTCGTCCCTCCTTGGCGAGGCTCCGGCTGCCGAACGATACTGCCTGCGGCGAAAATAAGAATATCGTAAACCAGCTCTCGATCCTGCCCTGCCATATCCTTGTATATCAGTTGCCGCTCCCTAGCTCTGACCTTCGATACCTCGCCTTGAATCACTTCAACGCCTTCGGCAAACAAGCGGCTAAAAGGTACCGTAATATCCTCATCTGCAGCAGCCGGTTTAAATAGCAGCACCTTCCGAAGATGATAGGGGTTTTGGTCGATTAGAATCAGTCGAAGCTCACGCTCTGCGAGTTCCTCTCCCTGAAATTGTTCACGAATTGCTTTCACCGCATGAATGCCCGCATACCCTCCACCAACAACTGCACAGGTTAATCTACCCATGATACTCACTCCTTTGACTTCGTTTGCAATAGAACGAGATCGGAGGGCATTTTGTGACAGAGGGGTATCTCTTCCCTTGAACGCTGGGCAAGGATACACTCTACAACGAGAAACATTGAAATATACTGGGCTATTGTATATCAGATACTTTAACCCTGGTAGGGCGAGAAAATAGATGTACGAAATACAGTTAGTAGAGTGAAAAAGGAGGGTCCTTCGCCGAAGAAGGTACCCTCCTTTTGTTGAACGCTGAGCGATTGAAGCGGCTCATGCTTGAGAAAACGGCATTGGGTCCACCGGTATTTGCATCTGCATCCGTATCTTTCAGCCGTTTACATCCCGGGCTCCGTTCCCCAGACCAGAGTGCCGTTCCGGTACAGCGTAACGCGCTCCCAATCGGCGAACGACTTTTTCGTGCCGTCGAAGGAATGGTCGCCCTCCTCGCTGTAGTTCGTCCAGTCCGTTTTGTGGATGCGAAGCTGGATGTCGCCGCTGTTGCCTCCAGCTGCGAGGCTGCCCGCTGCCGCCGAGAACTTCACTTCAATATAGTAGTCCGCGCCCGGCTTGGCCTCCGCCATCTTCACCAGACTGCCGCTCAGGTTCGAGCAGCCAAGCTGCGCCCAATCGCAATTGAACTGCTGGGTCTTGTCGCCGTCCACGGTGTACCAGTACCGCAGCGTCAGCTCACTGAGCGGCACCGCATCGTCCCCGCGGTTGGCAATGCGGAGGTGCGGTTTGAGCTGGTTGTCGCCAGCATTTGAATCACCTACCCGGTACTGAACCACCTGATCCCCAGTCGCAGGTAGCGGCGTCTCCTGCGGAGTTGCGCTTACCTGCGCCGAGCTTGGACTCTCCCCTACGTTATTAATAGCGCTGACGGTGTAAAAATATTTCGTGCCGTTCACCAATCCGGTATCGGTATAAACTGCCGCAGTCACACTGCTGGCCACCGTCGTGAACGGCCCGCCGCTTGCGGTCGCGCGCTTCACGCTGTAGCCGGTCGCCCCTTGGACCGCGTCCCAGCTCAGCGCAACCTGCGTGTTGCCGGCCACGGCCTTCACGTTCGCCGGGGCCGCCGGAGCTTGCGGCTGCGCGGCGTTTACAATGGCCCAATAGGCCGGCTTGGACTGCAGCCGCTCATTGAACAGCAGCGGCCAGTTGTTGCGGCTCACCGGAAATTTGCGCAGCCAGGTATTTCCGTCATCTTTTCCCCACACTGTAACGTTGTCGATCAAGGCACTGTGTTTTTTGAAAATATCAAAGAGCTGCTTGTATCGGGTTGTTTGCTTTTGAGCGATGTTATCCGGCAGGGTATCATAACGCTGCGAAGAATTGGAGTACACATCGATATCAAGCTCCGTAATCTCCGTCTTCAAGCCGAGCGCGGCGAATTTGACGATTGAATTTTCGATCTCACTCATGGACGGATAATCGATATTCATGTGTGTTTGATGACCAACCCCATGAATCGGAATGCCTTTGGCCTGCAGTCTCTGGATCAGATTATATAAGGCCTGGCTTTTAGCTGGCTCGTGCGTGTTGTAGTCATTGATGAACAGCACGGCGTCCGGGTCCGCTTCATGCGCGTAAATGAACGCTTTTTCAATATACTCTTCCCCGGCGATCTGATACCACAAGCTGCGTCGCAGTCCGTCGGGCTGCCCGGCATCGATCACCTCGTTCGCCACATCCCAGGCATAGATATGGTCCTTATAGCGGCCTACTACCGTCTTGATGTGGTTTTCCATCCGCTGGAACAGCACGTCCTTGCTGACCAGATTTCCGCTCGCATCACGGAATACCCAATCCGGCGTCTGGTTGTGCCAAACGAGCGTATGGCCACGCACCTGCTGCCCATTATCTACAGCGAACTGAACGGCGGCGTCCGCACCCGTGAAGTCAAACACCCCTTCCTGCCGCTGGAGGGTATCCCATTTCAGCACATTGCCCGGCGTGACGCTATTGAAGTGCTTCGCCAGCAGTTTCCGGTCTGCCTCCTGCAGCAGCTCAAAATTTTCAAAGGCTGCACCGAAGAGGAACTGATCCCCAAATACGGCTTTGAGCGACGGAATCCCCTCTTCGATCACGATCGGGTCTTGATCCGGCTTCTTTTCCATCACAAAATCGTCGAGATAAAACGGCTGCGTCTCCAGCCCCGGAATTTCAAAGTAAATGGACAATTGATCCGCTGGCTCGCGCAGCTTATATTCGGTTTTGATCTCGACCCAGCGGTTCGCAGAGGCAGTATCATAGGCGATTTGTTCATAAAAAGTATCTGTCCCCGCCCCTCGCTGCATTGACATGTACACCCGGTTGTCACCAGAGCCCTCCGGCAGCTTGATCCATCCGGAAAGCACGTACGTTTTTCCAAATTCCACGTTTGCGGTAATGTCCAGCGTCACCCCGTGCCAGCTTTGGCTGCGATCGCTGACCTTGAGCCCATATGACCCGCTGCGGGCCGCCTCGGTTGTGGCGGTTACCGTCTCTGCCGTACTCCGGCCGGTCCAGCCCTGAGTGGTGCCGTCTTCAAAGTTGCTTTGCTTAAGGACCGTATTCGCCGCATGGGCGGACGGCACCGCTAACACCTGAAAGAGCCCGCCCATCAAACATACCATCAAGAACATGCCTAGCGTTTTTCGCAGAAACCTTTTTTCCATCACCATTCCTCCTGCTCTTGATTGATTTGCTGCAGCACCGGCTCGATCCCCCAGATCAGCACCCCGTTTTGATAAAGCGTCACTTTATTCCAGTCCGTGTATGCCGTTTTGGTGGGATCGTACGAGTCATGATCACCGGATCATCCTTGCATTTCACCCCGGTGTATGTGTTCACGCGGTTAAGCATGTGAGAGATGTAGTCTTTGTAGGTCTGCTTGATCTGCGGATGTGTATAAAAAGCTTCCTTGCGTCCTGCATTAAACCATTTCGCATACTGGTTCATGCCCGCCAAAATCATCCCAATAGTTCGTAAACGGAATGACCGACATGATGCCTATTTGCCCGGCTTTATAAACCGCATAATCCAGCTTTTTAAACCTCATCTGGAAGTTGTTACTAACTGGAGCCAATTTGGAGCCAATTACTTACCGGAATCATCACCTTCCTTCTTTGCAGGTTCATTGAATATAGACAAGGCATTGACGCCTCGGCTACCGGGAACATAAGGCAATACGAGATTTTGTTGGGGTCGTCTTGGCGGAAACCGCAAGGTGGGGATGCAGCTGTAAACGCGGTTCCACGATTAAATTGGAGGGGCTATTTCATTAAAGCGTTTTCATATTAGTCCTATCGTAATCGAGCCTGACACGGATTGTCAATCATAAATTTACTAATTTACCTTTATCATACATTTCAGGGGGTGAACTCACTCAGCACTATTTACCGGATTTCACTAGTCTCTCCGAGCTAACGAACTCAGTAAACGCTATTTGCCTGTTTTCGCCGGTTTTGCTGATCTAACAAACTCAGTAGCGCTTATTTGAGGCAAAGTGGCGTTTGGGGCCATCTTTTCAGCCAAATAAGAACGCTGAGGTTCGTTAGCCGACTAAATCTGCTGTTTTCGCCATATTAGCGCTTATTAGATTCGTTAGAGCTTAAGCTAGTCTAACGAATTCAATAAGCGCTATCGCTGGTTTCGCCATGTGCTAACGAACTCAATAGCAGCAAATTGCCTCGCCACAAAATAACTTAACGACAAAAGAACCCCCACCCCCAGGTTACCCTGGAGATGGGGGTTCTCTATTTTACTGTCGTTCAGTTACCCCAAATTCCTTATTTCAACGCTTTCCATACCCAGTTTTCCACTTCTGGCAGGTCGACGCCTTCTTCACGGATGTAGTCATGGTGTTTTTGCACCATAGCGTCCATTTCGCTTGCGATGGCTGCGTATTGGCCGGCATTCGGCAGGCTCAGAACGGCTTCCTTCACCAGGTCGAAACGGTCCATTTGGTTCAGGACACGCATATCAAACGGTGTCGTGATATCGCCGTTTTCGCGGTAGCCGTGCACATGCAGGTTGTGGTTATGGCGGTCAAAGAACAGGTCTTTGATGAGGCCTTCATAGCCATGGAATGCGAAGATGACCGGTTTGTCTTTGGTAAAGAATTGGTCGAACTCTTCGTCGGACAAGCCGCGTGGGTCTAATTTTTGGCTTCTCAGTCTCAGCAAGTCAACCACGTTGATGTAGCGAATTTTCAGCTCAGGCAATTTCTCATGCAGCATGGAGATGGCCGCAAGGCTTTCCATCGTTGGCTCTGTTCCTGCCGAAGCGATAACAAGGTCCGGCTCTCCGCCTTTATCCGTGCTTGCCCAGTCGATGATTTTCAAACCTTTGTCCACGAGCTCTTTCGCTTCGTCAGCGCTGAACCATTGCGGACGCGGATGTTTGGACGATACGATCAGGTTGATCTTTTGACGGTCATTCAAAACAGTGTCGAACACAGCCAGTAAAGAGTTGGCATCGGACGGCAAATATTCGCGAATGAATTCCGGTTTTTTGTCAGCCAAGTGGCCAAGGAGACCTGGATCTTGGTGCGTATAACCGTTATGGTCTTGCTGGAACACCGTAGATGTTGCTACAACGTTCAGCGAAGGAATGTCTGTACGCCAGCTTTGCTCAGTTGCTTTGCGCAGCCATTTGAAGTGCTGTGTAATCATCGAGTCAACGACGCGCAGGAACGCTTCATAACTTGCAAAGAAACCGTGACGGCCTGTTAAAACATAGCCTTCCAGCAAACCTTCCGCTTGGTGCTCGGACAGTTGGGAATCAATGATACGGCCATAAGAAGCCAGGAATTCATCGTTAGGCTCTTTAATTTTTTCCACCCATTGACGTTTAGTCACTTCAAATACCGGAGCCAGGCGGTTGGACATCGTTTCGTCCGGTCCGAATACGCGGAAGTTACGGTTGTCTTCGTTCATTTCGATGACGTCTCTAACGTATTTGCCCAAAACAGCCATGTCTTGTGCAACTACTTTACCTTGCTCGGAGTTATCCAGCGCATATTTGCGGAAGTCCGGCAGTTTCAGGTCTTTGATCAGGCTTCCTGCGTTAGTAACCGGGTTCATACCCATTCTTCTGTTGCCTGTAGGCAGAATTTCAGCGATTTCCGGCAGCAGACGGCCGTTCTCGTCGAACAATTCCTCCGGTCTGTAACTGTTCAGCCATTCGAGCAGAGCAGGTGCGTGCTCCATATGTTTTTGGTCCACTGGAATCGGCACCTGATGGGCACGGAAAGAGCCTTCGTTTGGTACGCCGTCCCATTCCTTTGGACCCGTCCAGCCTTTTGGAGAACGGAATACGAGCATCGGCCATACTGGGCGAGTAGCATCGTTGTTTTCGCGTGCATTCTTTTGGATCGCAGCAATTTTCTCGATGATCGTATCGAGCGTTTTTGCCATCTCTGGGTGCATCAGTTCAGCTTCTTCGCCTTCGACAAAGAATGGCTCCCAGCCCAAGCCTCTAAAGTACTCCGTCATTTCTTCGTGAGTTTGACGGGACAAAATCGTTGGGTTGCTGATTTTAAATCCGTTCAAGTGCAGAATCGGCAATACGGCGCCGTCTGTGATCGGGTTAATGAAGCGGTTGGAGAACCAAGAAGCTGCTAAAGGACCGGTTTCTGCCTCGCCATCCCCTACAACAACAGCGGAGATCAAATTCGGTTTATCCAAAATAGCGCCTACGCCGTGAGACAGGGAGTAACCCAGCTCGCCGCCTTCATGGATCGATCCTGGAGTTTCAGGAGCAGCATGAGAAGCGACTCCGCCCGGGAAGGAGAATTGCTTGAACAATTTCTTCATCCCTTGCAGGTCTTGCGTAATTTGCGGATAGATTTCTGTGTAGGTTCCGTCCAGATAGGAGTTCGAAACCATAACTTGGCCGCCGTGACCAGGGCCTTCAATATAGAACATATCCAAATCATATTTCGTGATAACGCGATTCAAGTGTGCATAAATGAAGTTTTGGCCTGGAATGGTGCCCCAGTGACCGATCGGTTTTACTTTGATATCAGAATCCTTAAGCGGTTCGCGAAGCAAAGGGTTATCCTTCAAATAAAGCTGTCCTACCGAGATGTAGTTCGTTGCCCGCCAGTAAGCGTCAAGCTTAGCCAAATATGTTTTCGAGGAATAGTCAACTTGCGTAGCCGGAAATACCATTTCTCATCCACTCCTTAATTTTGTCTCTTTATCGTTTGTGAATATTTTCACCTATGTATATATCATAACGACTTTTTCACCAAATTGATACGGTCCAATTTTGTTAAATAGTGAACATAATATGAAAATTGGTCAGGTCTAGTCTGAATTTAATCCATTATTTTGTAATTAGATAAACATATGGCAGCATTTCACACTGCAAGTTTGCCCTTGTCACACATTTTATGGTCAGCATTATGTATGCTCCCATGAATGCGGATGTATGCACCGGTTATGCGGATGTACGCGATTCCGTCTAACGAACTCAATAAGCGCTAATTCCCTGATTTCACTCATTTTGCTAATCTAACGAACTCAGTAGCGTTTATTGCAGTCAAATTGGCGTTTTGAGCCACCTTTATTGGCAAATAGGAACGCTGGAGTTCGTTAGCCAACCAAATCTGCTGTTTTTAATGCAATAGCGCTTATTAGATTCGTTAGAATCTCCGACATACTTAGAATATGGGCAAAAAAAATAAGACCGAAAATTTCTTTTCAGTCTTATCAGGATTGCACCGAGACGAACGTATTGAATTTCAAATATTTGTAGTGGAGCCGCATATGTGAGAATTCGAACGGCGTTCCGTTATCCAAAAAGAAAATACCTTCCATTATTCCCACCGGCTCGTTTTCTTTCAGGTGCAGCAGCTCTCGATCCTCACCGTTGGACGGTTCCGCAAAAATGGACAAGAACGACTTGGTTACGGCCAGGTTGTGCGCATCTTGCAAATAATTGAAAATCGAACCCTCGATAATCGTTTGGTTCAGATTCTGGACGATCTTGATCGGAATGTAGCCCGTCTCAATCATAAACGGCTCATCGTCAAACAGGCGCAGGCGGATGATTTTATACACAAAATCATGGGGCTCCAGGAACAGGTCCCGCTGCAACTCCTCCGTTGGCGGAATGACCTCGAAGCTCAGCACCTTGATCTTGGGCTTTTTGCCATCCATGTGGAAGTTGTCGGTGACGCCCAGGTTGGAGCCTTCGTAATTAAAAACGGATTCGTTTTTTATATATAAAGGGTTGATGAAGGTACCGGACCCGCGCTTTTTGAAAATAATGCCGTCGTTCTCCATTTTCGTCAGTGCGCGTTTGATCGAACTGCGGCTCACCTGGTAGGTTTCGCTCAGACTGCGCTCATCGGGTAATCTCATATTGTCGAAGCGACCGGCGAATATTTTCTCTTTCAGGTCATCGATAATTTGTTTATATAATAACTGCGCCATGTTTTGCTCCTTTACAGCCTCATTCTAGTCAATCGCTTCATCTATATTAACATAAGTCGGGAGCGCTTTTGACATTCTTCGCGATCAATATCATTCTACCCCTTTTTGAAGTTAGCGAGTAGTGATACCTTTGCGTCAATTTTGAGGATTAGAGGGCATTTTTCGCCTTATCGGAACCTATTGAGTGCAGCTTCGGCGGTGAATAGGGCAGCTTGAATCGACTCCTCCTGCTGATCATGTCCTCCTCGGAAATAAAGGCAGCGGATAAAATTTTTACAGTTGATTCGTGAAATGTACTGACTGCGGTTTCCCGGCCCACCGTCGCACACCGCCAAACCAGCGAGCCAGCTGGCAAGCTCTGCAGCAGGAAGCAAAGTCTTGCGGCTCATTGTATCCACGATATTGGCGATCCGCTCATCTTCCTCATTGTTAAAAACATGCTTCCCGTTCTGCAGCTTCCCTTGGATCACGACAAGGATCTCCCGCTGCACTGCGGCATCGCTCTCCGGGCACTGTGCCAGTTCATCGAGCGCATCCGCTCCATGAGCGGCGCTGTGCGCCCATCCTCCCTCGGACAAATAACCGCGCAGGTCATTTTCCTCCCGGTAATAACGGAGCAACGACTGCTTAAGATGCAGGAACTCCGCCGGCTCCAGGAAAGGCTGCTTTCGGTGGCGTTCCATAATCAACGCGATGGGCAGAACCGAAAAAGCCCGAGTAAATACAGTCTCATCACCTTCGCTGCCGATTTGGTAGAACAGGTGCTGCTCATCCAGCAATACGGCCAGTAGGCTGCGAAGCTCCATCTCCGTGAAAAAGCCCTGTAGATGAATCCAATGATAGAAGGTCGAATAGATCAGCTCATCCCGCAGCTCCGGGTCCGGATCACCAATATATTGCACCATCTGCGTGACGAACTCCTGGTGCCGCTCGCCTTCGCGAAGCTGGTATTGCTCCTTTTTAATTCTTTGCAGGTCCTCTTTGAGTTTTGCCTTGGTGATATCCATGCCTATTCCTCCCATTTTGTATTGGAATTTTTCGTTTACTTCAACTATAAAGCACAATGGCTGACACCTAAGTGTCAGCCATTGTGGGGAGAAAGCATAAATTATGCAATTTAAAGTAGTCGAAAGCGTTTCTTAATGTAGAACGGATTAGCGTATGCAGCAAACCGGGTTGGTCATAAAATGATGATCTCCGGCAAATTAATAACCCGTTCTATACCTTTTTACTCTGGTTATCCGTCGTATCCAATATATCCTTAATCACGCGAAATATAAGCTTATTCTCTTCCAACGAACGGCTATAAAGCAGTGAATTTATTACCTCCAAAACCTCGGCCTTATCCTTCCATGAGTCCACGTTCTTCACTTCATGAAACTGAAACATCACCGCTAATGGCACGTCCAGCCCCTGAATAATTTTCTCCAACGTCTCGATGGAGATATTGCGGACTCCACGTTCTACTGTTCCTATGTATGATGCGTTTACTCCAGCTTTTTAAGCGAGTTCTTCTTGCGTAAGTCCCTGTTCTTTTCTCAATTGCTTGATCCGTTTGCCTATGATTTTCAGCAGCACGATTTACCACCTCTCATGCGACAATTAGTAAATCGGGCAAACCATGAGACACACTTTAACTTGTTTGTGGAGCAAATCAATTTTTCTACGTACGGAGCTATCCACGGCTTTTTGGCGTCCAGCACGAATTTAAAAGAAAACCACCCTCCTTTTATTAAAAGGCTGATGGTTTGGGTATTTAATAGAAAAACACAAGATTGCCGTGCCTATGGGTATTACGAGGTTTAGTTTTGCATCGCATTACTGCTATAAATAATCATGCTGCCTGACCCTCCCCCTATAGCTCCGTATATTTGGTCATTTTCCCATAGGCTTTGTCCACCGGATACTTGGCTTCGTTTTTTCGCATTTTATCCCGGACAATGTCCTTAATGTCGAGGTCCATGGCCTGGGCCAAGTAAATAGCATAAATCAATACGTCGGCCAATTCATCGGCGATGTCCGCTCTTTTTTGCGAAACGGCCTCCTCGGACGTTTTCCATTGAAAGTTCTCCAACAGCTCGGAGGCCTCCAGGCTTAGGGAAATCGCTAAATCCTTAGGGTTATGGAACTGTCCCCAATTTCGCTCCTCCCGAAAAGCAATAAGCTCCTTGATCAGCTCTTCATTCATGCTTCGTGCTCCTATCATTTTCGTAATAGAGTTCATACAGCTTCCTAAACAATGCAAAAAAGAGGCAGTGTCCGCCCTCTGGTACAGGGCCTGCCTCTTATCGTTAATGGGATGGCCAAGCTTTGGCCCATATTTGGACATTTCTACCTTCAACATATTACGGAACACGCATTTCGTCAAATGGACAAAAGCAGACCACTGCCTATACTGCCAACGGCCTGCTTTTATCGCAGCTTTGTTGTAAGAAATGGTGCAGCCATCCGAACGTCGTGACGAATCCATCGTCCGGAGAGCTTTGTTCCCGCGTTATTCTAGTCAGTCATCAGCCCGATCAAAAACAAGTAAACGAAGTAATTTGCCTCAAATCCAGGCCTGCGTACATCCAAAAGAATCCGTTCCATCTATAACCCGCGACCGATGTCCGTCCTACAAAAGTAGGGTAGAACCAAAAGCTGTCCCCGTTTCTGAGCCATACATACGTGAACCGCAGTCGGCATCCGGCGATCGCTCCCGGATCAACGGCAAAAGTTGTGGCTTGCGGCTGCTGGGGCGTAAATTGAGGGGGAGGGGATGTGGGACCTTGTAATCCTTGAGCTCCTTGTTGCGGCGGCATAAATGCCATATGAATTCACTCCTTATAAATTGGGTTTGACCGGGATTTCACCCTTAAAATTTATGCCCGGGATCTGGGTAAACATCCATGACAAAGCGTGATAAATGCATAATATACCTTGTGGCGTAGGTACGTTGCCTAAGTGTACAGAAGTGTAATCACCAGCAATTCGTACAGAACAAGCGGCAGAATAGCATCATAATACTGGCGATATCCCGGCGTTTGCTGAACCCCCAAATAAAAAATGCCGCTTTCAACGCCGAGGATAACTCCTTGATAAGTGTGGCCATCCATGGTCTGCACGGAGACGTAGCGGTTTAGATGCTTTTTTCCCAGATCATTGATTTTGCTTCTAACGGTTTGCATGTTTTGCATGGCTGTGGGATCAGCTTGATAAATCACCTGCTGCTGCATTGGTTGAAGATCCATTTTTATCGATCACCTTTCGAATAGAATTGCACTCATCCCCAAAATATGCGAGATGCTTGGGCTATGTGTGATCAGAAAAAATGTCGCAAATCCCCGCGGCGTGGCGTGTAATATTTTAATTTCAAATTTTTCTATTGCCGTTTCACCTAGATCCTGATAATATAGAGGAGTATTGTTTTTTGGAAAGCTAATATTCAATATATCCTGAACGAGTCTTTCCAAGCAGATAATTTTTGACCACTTTCCTAAAGAAAGTTAAGGCCATACGGACAGCCGGGTCAAATGCCGATTGGCAACTTTTGTTGCCTTATTGATTGAGTTAAAAGCTCAAATTTTATAAGTTGGTTACTTTACAACCAGTGCATATGCACATCAACTTGTGAAACGGTCAATAAGAGTGGTAAAGGCGATTATTTGCTATATAGACTCTGATCCCAATTGATATATTTCGAATATTAAAGAGCTTTCTACTGTAAATGTCCAAGAAGCTTTACGGTGGATGTATGTGATGCGGCCCTTATCGCTTGCTCATGTACATAACTTTTAATATTAACGTTGTATATCTAAGCAAGTGTTGTGCGCAAATGATGCGCTTGGCACTTGCTTTTTTGCTGTCGTCATAGGCGCAATGAACACGAACTGTAAATATCAAAAAATCCACGAAGCAGGGAGATAAGAAAAATGGGAAAAGCTCTAATCATCGGTTGTGGCGGCGTAGCCTCCGTAGCCATCCACAAATGCGTTCAAAACCACGAAGTATTTGAAGAAATTTGCATCGCAAGCCGGACGAAGTCGAAATGCGACGCGCTGAAAGCGAAGCTGGACGGCGGCAAAACGAAAATTACGACTGCTCAGGTCGATGCCAACAATGTCGATGAGCTGGTCGCTTTGATCAATGAAGTAAAACCAGACATCGTTATGAATCTGGCTCTGCCTTATCAAGATTTGACGATTATGGATGCCTGCCTGGCTACTAAAACCAACTACATGGATACAGCAAACTACGAGCCGGAAGATACGGCGAAATTTGAATACAAATGGCAATGGGACTACCGCGAGCGTTTCGAAAAAGCCGGCATCACCGCGCTTCTCGGCAGCGGCTTTGACCCAGGCGTAACCGGCGTATTCTCCGCTCACGCCTTGAAGCACCATTTTGATGAAATCGAATATATCGACATTTTGGACTGCAACGGGGGAGACCACGGCTACCCATTCGCTACCAACTTCAACCCGGAAATCAACATTCGTGAAGTTTCCGCTAAGGGAAGCTACTGGGAAAACGGCGAATGGATCGAAACTGAGCCGATGGAAATCAAACGCGTCTACAACTTCGCCGAAGTTGGTCAAAAGGATATGTATTTGCTGCATCATGAAGAAATCGAATCTCTCGCATTAAACATTCCGGGGATCAAACGGATCCGTTTCTTCATGACCTTTGGTCAAAGCTATCTGACACACCTGAAATGCCTGGAGAACGTAGGGATGACTTCGATCGAGCCGATCGAATACGAAGGCAAACAAATCATTCCGTTGCAGTTCCTGAAAGCTGTACTGCCGGATCCGGCTTCCCTCGGTCCTCGCACGAAAGGGAAAACGAATATCGGTTGTATTTTCCAAGGCAAAAAAGACGGCAAAGATAAAACTTACTACGTTTACAATGTTTGCGACCACGAAGAGTGCTACAAGGAAGTAGGCTCACAAGCCGTAGCCTACACAACAGGCGTTCCTGCCATGATCGGCGCCATGATGCTGATGAACGGCACCTGGAACAAACCGGGCGTGTACAACATCGAAGAATTCGATCCGGATCCATTCATGGAAGCACTGAACAAATGGGGTCTCCCTTGGCAAGAAAACTTCAATCCAGTGCTTGTTGATGGCGAGCCTGCCAAAAAATCAGAGCCGGAGTTCGTTAAGTAAGATGCGGTTTGAGGATCTCCCAACCCCTTGTTACGTCGTCGATGAAGGTCTGCTCATAAAAAATCTTGAAATCCTGAATGGCGTGATGCAGCGTACAGGATGCAAAATTGTTTTGGCTCAAAAAGCGTTTTCCATGTCCACGCTGTATCCGCTCATCGGGAAGTACCTGAGCGGCGCGACAGCCAGCGGCCTCTATGAGGCCCGTCTGGGATATGAGGAAATGGGCAAAGAGAATCATGTGTTCTCCCCGGCCTACGGCGAGAATGAAATGGATCAACTCGTCACCATTTGTGACCATATTATTTTCAATTCCTTCTCTCAAGTGGAGAAATTTAAGGGTAGGGTGCTTGCGGCCGGCAAAAAAGCCGGACTGCGTATCAATCCCGAATGTTCCACCCAAGAAGGGCATGCCATTTATGATCCGTGCTCGCCTGGCTCACGGTTTGGCGTGACGCTGGAGCATTTCCGTCCCGACCTGCTGGACGGCATTTCAGGGCTGCATTTCCATACCCTGTGCCAGCAAAACTCGGATGATCTGGAGACGACGCTTGACGCCGTAGAGGAAAAGTTCGGACCGTGGCTGTCCCAAATGGAATGGATCAACTTTGGCGGTGGCCACCACATCACCCGGGAAGATTACGACATCCCACGGCTGGAAAAATGCATTAAACGGATGCAGGAGAAATACGGGCTCGAAGTATATCTTGAGCCGGGAGAAGCCGTGGCTCTCAATGCAGGCTATATGGTAACTACCGTGCTGGATACGACGCAAAACGGCATTGATATCGCCATTCTGGATACGTCCGCTTCCTGCCACATGCCGGATGTGCTGGAAATGCCATATCGTCCGCCGTTGTTCGACTCCGGAGAAGTTGGAGAGAAGCCTTACTTGTACCGACTTGGCGGAAAAACATGCCTTACTGGCGATGTCATCGGAGATTATTCGTTCGATCAGCCGCTGAAGAGCGGTGACCGCTTGGTATTCGGCGATATGGCGATCTACTCGATGGTAAAGAACACCACCTTTAACGGGATGCCGCTTCCGGCGATCGCCATTAAGAAACAAGACGGCGATTGCGAAGTCGTTCGCGAATTCGGTTATGACGATTTTAAAATGAGACTCGCTTAAAATAGCTTTACACGAACCAGATTCCTAACATGGGAGTCTGGTTCTTTTTCATTTACAGCCTTTTTTGTCTGCCTTATAATCAGGAAATAAGACTTATAAATGTATGGTTCTAAATACCCAACAAAAAAGTAAAATATTGTTTCCTCGCTCCGTTTAACTTACCTAGAAAACCACTCAGCTGCGCAAGGAGAGGACAGGAAATGGCCAAATTTTTGGACTGCAAATGGCTGCTTATCATTTTTTCAGCATATATTCTTTTACAATACACGCTGTTTCCTGTCTTGAGCGACTCGGAAAGCCTGATCCTTTTTATTGAAGCGCTTCCATATGTCCTGTCCGCATTCGTATTCCATTATGTTGCCAAGAAGCACCACGGGCATTACCGCCAGTTTTGGAACACCTTATCCTTGGGAGAAATTTGTTATTCGCTAGGTCTGCTGTCTTGGATCGTCTATGATTTGGTGTTGGGCATTGAGGCGCCGGTGCTTAGCATCGGGGATTTATTCTGGAATTTGCAGAACGCAATCTATATGTTCGCCTTGATCCGCTTGCTCGCGAAGGAGAAGAGCATATACCAAGGTATTCGCTTCTTGTTCGATACGGCAATTATTTTCATCATCGTTAGTGCGGTGAGCTGGGAGTATCTCATTCTTCCGCGTTTTGCAAACTTGCTGGAACGAACAAACTGGTGGGGCGTGGCCGCGAACTTCTCATATCCTGTGACCGATCTGGTCATATTCATCTGTTTGTTTTTACTCTACTACACCAATCGCTTTCCTTTTTCGAAAAGTGTACTCATCCCGTTCTCATCGGGATTTATCGTCTACGTCGTCACCGATACGATATATTTAGCCCAGGTTGCTTCAGGTACATATAAAGTTGGTGGATGGATTGATCCGATGTACAGCGCCTCCGTCTTGCTCCTAGTGGTAGCAGGGCTGGCCTCCGTGAAAACGAAGCCAAAGAAAGAAATGCTTCTGGTTACGGATGGGACGGCTGCAAAAATTCGGTATTTTCTACTGTACAGCCTCGTCATCCTGCTGCTCTCATTTACCACCTATCGGGTGCTTACGGAAAAATTAGACGCTATATTTATAGCCTTTATCTTGACCGTCGTGCTTATTACGATCCGCCAAGTGACGGTACTGCTGGAAAATGACAAGCTCATGCATAGCTTGCAGGAAATGCTGAGCAAAGCTGAATTTCTAGCCTTATACGACCAGCTGTCCGGGCTGCCGAATCGCCGGCTGTTCGAAATGAAAGCGACGGAGGATATCGGGAAGGCAGGCTGCGACGAAGGCAAGGAGCCCATGATGGGCGTTCTGTTTATGGACCTTGACCGCTTTAAATACGTGAATGACAGCTATGGGCACAGTACGGGTGATGCCTTGATTGAGGCGGTTTCCTCACGGCTGATAAAGCTTGCGGATGGGCGCCATTTTGTAGCTCGCATGGGGGGCGACGAGTTTACGATGCTCTGCAAGGAGGTTCGCTCCGAAAACGAGCTGTTGGCGCTGGCCAAGCTCATTATTGAAGAGATCAGTAGGCCCGTCCATCTCGAGCAGGGCGAATTTTGCACCTCAGCCAGTATTGGTATTTCCATGTATCCCAAAGATGGAATGAACATTTCTACTCTGCTGAAGCATGCAGATATTGCCTTGCATGAAGCCAAGACCACGGGCAAAAACCGGGCCGTTTTCTATCGCGAAGATTTCAACCAAACGTTATCGGGAAAGGTAGCGATGGAAAAGGAACTGCGGAGGGCACTGGCCCAAAATGAACTCATTCTGTATTATCAGCCTCAAGTGGATGCCGCCACCGAAAAGCTGACCGGAGCCGAGGCACTGGTTCGCTGGCAGAAAGCACCGGGTGTCATGGTATCCCCGGCCGAGTTTATCCCGCTTGCCGAGGAGACCGGTATGATCGTTCCCATTGGGGAGTGGGTGCTGCGCACGGCCTGCAGGAAGGCGAAGCAGTGGATAGATGAGGGCGCTTCAGACTTCCACATCTCGGTTAATGTCTCTCCTCGGCAGTTTTATGAAGCGAATTTCGTGGACATTGTCGCTTCCGTACTGGAGAAGACCGGTCTCCCTCCGAGGCTGTTGGTCCTTGAGGTGACAGAAGGGATCGCGATTCTGGATGAGGGCAAAACCACCGAGAAGCTGATCCAGCTCAAACAGCTCGGCGTACATATCGCTATGGACGACTTTGGGACAGGCTACTCCTCACTGGCTTACATCAAGCAATTGCAGATCGATATTCTTAAAATTGCACAAACCTTTATTTTTGAAGTGTCCAGCGATCCGGACAAAGCTCCGATCGTCAAGGCCATCCTGGCGATGGCCGACAGCCTGAAATTAACGGTCATCGCCGAGGGCGTCGAGACAGAGGAGCAGTTCCGCTTCCTGCAGGAGAACGGCTGCAACTGGATTCAAGGCTACTATTTCTACAGACCGCTGCCTACGGATGAAATGAACCGGGTGCTTAGCAAGAGCTGTGTCCAGCCTACGGCAAGGACAGTTACAACAAATCATGAAGGCGCTACCTTTAACGGGTAGAGGGCTTCCAAGTGGATACATAACAAGCCCTCCTGGCCTTGTCCAGCCAGGGGGGCTTGAATAGCGAAAATGGGATGTTACACACAAACGCTGACGCACATATCTTCCTGCACTAGGGCAACACCGCCACCTTTAGTTGCACTTTGTGCAGTTAAATCGAACGAAAACGCATTAACCGAGCGAGTAGCTGCAAAAAGTGCATCTAATCGGGAGAAATGGAGCAACTGCCTGCTGTTTGCCCCGGTTTAGATGCAGGTTTTACAACTAAAACTTGGGAAAGGGTGGATGTGCCTGAAATAGCTGCACAAAGTGCAACTATTCGATTTTTACCAGTTTGGCCAGACCAGGTGAATGGCCGCATGGGGATAAACCGATGCCAGGCCGAATGTTATGACTTGGTTGGTTTAGCCACACGACATGATGAAGCACCTAATGAAGCAACAAGCACGCCAAACCACCCCTGTCTCCTAGCGAGGCGGGGGTGGTTTTTTGCACCAGGAGAAGTTTGTTATTCCCTCCCGGCGCGGTCTGCGTCATAATGGAACCGAAAGCAAGGCCGATTCAACCACGAAAAAGAAGGTGATCCTTGTGGAAACCATTTTAATTGTCGAGGATCAGGAGGATGTCAACCTGATGCTGGCCGAAGCCTTGGCGAATGCAGGCTATAAGGTGAAATCATGCTATACCGGACTGGACGGGATCAAGGAGATCCAATTGCACCCTTATGATTTGATTCTCCTCGATATCATGCTTCCCTATAAAAGCGGGGACGAAATTTTAAAGGAAACGCGCGCGATGGGGGAAACCCCGGTCATTATCATTTCCGCCAAAGATATGGTCGGCACGAAAATCGATATGCTGAAGCTGGGTGCCGACGACTATATTACGAAGCCGTTCGATTTGGGAGAGGTCGTCGCGCGCGTTGAGTCGAATCTTCGGCGGGCCCATAGACAAAACCAACAGAGTAAAGTTTACCGCTACAAAAATCTATCCCTGGACGACAATACCAAGCATGTGACGGTCGATACAGCAGAGCTGGATTTAACAGCTACGGAATTTATGATTCTCGAGCTGCTGGTGAAGAACAACGGGAAGGTTTTTACGAAAGCGAATCTTTACGAATCGATCTGGAACGAGGAATATCTCGGCGATGATAACGCCGTAAAAACCCATATCAGCAATTTGCGCACGAAGCTAAAGAAGGCAAGTCCGAATGAGGAATATATCGAAACGGTCTGGGGACTCGGTTACCGCCTGTACAAGGAATGAATTATCTGTTTCTTAACGATTTTCATGCTGCCCTTAACCTTTTCTAAACGATTGCGAGATAACCTGAAGACAGAGAGGAAAGGTGAGCAAAATGAAACAGTACGTTGTGAAAACAGACCACCTGACGAAGAGCTACCATGGTTCAACCGCGCTGCGTGATGTATCGCTAACGATGGCGCCCGGAAAAATATACGGATTAATCGGACAGAACGGCGCCGGGAAAACCACGCTGATGCGTCTTTTGGCGGGGCTGTCTTTTCCCCAAAGCGGGAGCATTGAGCTCTTTGGCCACCAAGGGGAACGCGCGCTGCAGCAGGAGAGAAAACGGATGGGCTGCATGATCGAGCATCCTGGATTTGTTCCTTATTTGACGGCAAAGGAAAATCTAAAGTACCACAGAATGGTACGCGGCATACCCAATCCGGAAATCGAAGATGAATTGCTCGAATTGGTGGGGCTTTCAGATACGGGAAAAAAGAAGGTCAAGAACTTCTCTCTGGGCATGAAGCAGCGGTTAGGGATAGCCATTGCTCTTGTAGGGAGCCCGGAGCTGCTCATTTTGGATGAGCCGACGAACGGACTCGACCCTTTGGGCGTCGTTGAGGTTCGCAATCTGGTAAAACGGTTATGCGAGGAGCGGCATATGACCGTTTTAATCTCCAGCCATAACTTGCCGGAGCTCTACCAAACCGTTACGAATTATATCATCATCCATCATGGAGAAATTAAGCAAACCCTGACCCAGGAGGAGCTGGAAGCAGCGTGCCAGCACCACATCGTTATTCACTGCGATCAGCCGGAAAAGCTGGCAGGCGTGCTCGAAACGCAGCTAAACACCACCAAATACAAGGTGATGCCGGATAAGTCCATCAAGCTGTTTGATTACTTGAATGATACGGATATGGTGGCCAAGCGAATTTTCGAGAACGGGATTGTCGCTACCAAGCTTTCGGTCGAAGGAGATACGCTGGAGAATTACTTCTTATCGGTAATAGGGGGGAATCGAAATGCTTAATTTAATTCGGGCGGATGTTTTTAAGCTGCGCAAGTCGATTACGATGAAAGTTCTACTCGCCATCACTACCTTATGCGCAGTAGCCATGACCATGATGGCATACTTTATATCTACGGGCAAGCTCGACGCCAGCCTGACGGGAGTTGGGTTCATGTTCTCCGACGTGAACGTCATCAGCATCCTGGGCGGTTTGATCGCAGGCATGTTGATCTGCGCGGATTTCGATAACAAGACGATTCAAGATTCCATAGCCAGCGGCAATAGCCGGAGCACTATCATTTTTAGCAAGGCAGTTGTACTGGGGCTCGCCCTGGTCGTGATCCTGCTACCTTATGCCGTTATTACCGGGATTGCACTCGGTACAGGTTCCAAGTTTGATATGGGCGCCGTTGCTGTAGGTTTTCTACATCTGCTGACTTCAGAGAGCGCCAAAGCCTTCACCACGCCGGATGTTTTGAAACTGCTGGCTGTCATGCTGACCTTACTCATCTTATACGTGGCGCAGCTAAGCATCAGCATTCCGATTGCCTTTTTAGTCAAAAAGCCAATTCTCGTAATTGTGATTTGCTATGCTTTCTCTTTCCTTACAGGGCAGCTGTTGACTATAGCGAGTAACCATCCGATCGTTGAACGTATTTGCTCCTTTACGCCCTTTGGAGGGAGCTATGTCTTAATGACGCTGGATGCAGGAGCAGGAACCGTGGTTAAGGCCATTGTCGTTAGCTTGATATTTATCGGGGTCATGGCTGCGCTCTCTTACAGCTTGTTCAGAAAAACAGAGATCAAGTAAGAAAGGTCGTGAAGGTATTGGTCCTTGCCGTCAGCGGGTTAGTGGTTCTTGTTGTTGCTTTAATTCTTTATATCACTTATCTTCAACAGCAAATGCGCAGCATCAACCGGCAGTTGGACAAGCGGCTAAGTGAGCATACCCGCCAACCGATACATTTGCAAATATTCAGCAAGGAGCTTAGTAAACTGACGATCAATATTAATAAGTGTCTCAAGGCGGAGGAAAACCTCCGTCTTAAAGGCATTCGGGAGGAAAAGCAGTTCAAAGAGCTGATCGCCAACATTTCGCATGACTTGCGGACTCCGCTTACGGCGATCAAAGGGTACCAGCAGCTCATGAGCGGCAGCGACTTGACTGAAGATCAGCGAAAGAAGCTGCAGATTGCCCAAAAGCACGCGGATGAATTGGGGCGGCTTATTGAGCATTTTTTCGAGTATGCCTATTTGTTGAACGCTGAACCTAAGCTTCACCTTGAGCGAATTAACCTTACCAATTTTGTAGCGGAATGCCTGGCGGCCTCTGTCTCCTTATTGGAGGAAAATCACCTTGCTTTGCATCTGAAGGAGGCCCCGCCGATCTTTGTCTTGGCGGATAAAGAGCTGGTGAACCGGATGATTCAGAACTTAATTCGCAACTCCGTACAGCATGCTTACGGCGATATTGAAGTTAAGCTGGAGACCGCCCAGGCCGCCGATCAAGCCGTGTTGTCCTTCAAAAACCCGGTGAAACCAAATACCGTCATTGATCCAAGCCAGCTCTTTGACCGTTTTTATACCGGAGATAAGGCGCGGAGCCGTAGCGGCGGGCTAGGCTTATCCATCGTGAAGCTGCTCGCGGAACAGCTCGGAGGCCGTACCAGCGCAGCGCTGCAGGATGGAATGCTCGAAATCAATATCGAGCTGCCATTGGGGAGCTGAGCGAAGAGAGCGACCTTGCACTCATCGTAGCTCTTATATCGAACTGCTCAAGCTGATGCGGACTTTGGGGGATTTTGACGGGTCCACCACGCTTAACACTTTTAACAGATTAGGTTCCGATAGAGCGATGCAGCCATTGGTTGGTTTAGCCGAGCTTCTCCAGATGTGCAGAAAAATCGCACTCCCTTTACCTGGGATAATTGGACTTACGTTATAGTTAATCACCATCGCATATTTATATAGCGGAGTGTACAGCTTCTCATAGGAATTCCACGCTTCATCCGCATTCCCGCTGAAATTGACCCATGTATTGTAATCCGCAGAGTTCACGTCATCGATCCAATAATCCTGCTCGGTTACTGGAGCATAATCCACTTTTAAATCTGGAGGTTCTTGGCCGTAGCCAAATGCAGGCCCGAGCGTATACGTGCCAAGCGGCGTCTTGCCGTCGCCTTCTTTTTGCTTACCGATGCCATTTTTGCCGAGGACCACAGGGATATTGCTCAGTATCACGGTCCAACCCCCGTCACCCTTTTCAAACACACTCAATTTGCCTTGAAAATCTTTCATATGATCGACGGTAACTCGGATGACCTGCTCGGTATTTAATTGATCGAATTTTTGAAAAAGTGCCTGGTGGGAGGGATACGGCAAGGGTGAGGCAGCCGCGGTTTCCGTTAAGATGAGCATGAGGAGAAGGGATAGCTGCAAGTAGCGTTTTATTTTCATAATGTCACCTCTGAGTTGATCGGCCGAGTATGAAGTATACTGGAATCATTTGCTTACTTGCTATCTATCCTTACTCGAGCAGATGTTTCCCGTCAATGAGATTTCGCGCATAAAAGGCCTGAGTTTTAAGTGTCACTTGTCAAAATAACTGTTCAGCGTATCCCACATCCGATTGAACTCACTTCGTTCCATGGAATGACCTGCTGCAAGCAGTTCAGGCCTCTCATTGGTTGTCGGATCAAATGCCAAAAACTCCTCACGAGTAGGACATGCGTAAAATTTACTGTTTATTATCATTTCAATCCTATCTTTAAAGGGTCGGTCTAGTAATCTCACAACGGCAATATCCCCGTCTCGATGCTTCGTAGCTGAGTAATAGATCAGAAAATATCCCTTTTCAAAACGATATTCTACCGGATACCCCACACATCCACCTCCAACCTTATTGTTCAAAGCTATTATTTTTCTCACTGGCTTTGCCCTCTGTAGATGCAAAATACGTTCCAATAATCATGAAAAACAAGGCAACGATAAATGAAATGGTTGGTGTTTTTAGAAAAATAGCAAAAGATAGCCCTGCACCGATAAACGGCGAAATCGCGTAATAAGCGCTTGTTTTCGCCGCTCCAAGATACCGCTGCGCGTAAACGTACAGATAAATGCTCAATCCGTAGGCAACGAAGCCTAGCAAAAGTGTGGCCAATATGTAAATCACATTACCGGTATCTCCGCTCTCCCCAATGATAAAAGAAATGAGCAACGAGCCCAGCCCCGAGCCAAAGCCTTTAATAACGACAATCTGCAAAGGGTCTTTGTCCGATAACATGCGGGTGAAGTTATTCTCAAGTCCCCAGCAAACTGCAGCAAGCAATACAAAAATCGAACCCAAAGAAAAAGAGACGCTGCCGATATCCTCAACGGAGAGAATGACACTTGCCAAAGTTATCAAGCCAATCGCAATCCATAGTCTTCTGTTGATGACCTCTTTGAAGATGATCAAAGCGATCAAAGAAGTCGCCACAATTTCAAAGTTGTTCAGCAGTGAAACCGTCGCGGGAGTGGTCGTGGTCAGCCCGATCATCAGTAGAACAGGCGCCGCAATGTCCAAAGCAACCATCCCTACGGTAAAAGGCATTTCTTTTCTCGTTAATTTCAACTCCTGCTTTAAGCGCCCTGCCTTATTACGGAACAAGCCAATGACGGACATTCCCAGCCCTGCACCGAGATACAATAGGGCTGCCATCATAGTAGGTGGAATTTCATTTAACAGCACTTTGGAAAGAGGCGCACTGATCGCATATAGAGCGGCCGCTAAAACAGCCCAGAGAATGGCGGCACTTTTCGTTGTTTTCAATGTGATCCCCCCTATTTCATGAACTTATCTATAGCTACAGACAAATCGTTTAGCACCTTGTTGTCACCGGTTGTTACCGCATCGGCCACACAATGTTTGATATGATCCTGCAAAATGATTTTTCCAATATTATTAACGGCTGATTTGACAGCAGCAATTTGAATTAGAACCTCGCTGCAGTCCTTTCCGTCCTCCACCATTTTTTTAACAGACTCCAAGTGCCCAATAGCCCTGGAAAGACGATTAATAACCGCTTGTGTGCTTTCATGTTCATGTGAGTGGTGGTATTCCGTGGTCAATCTAATCCCTCCTCTCTACTGATTATCCCCCCCGGGGGGATATGCGTCAATCTTAAATTTGATCCTACGATCTACGCGTGAAGAACGGGTATCGTTGAACTCACTGTTATCATTGAATCCAATGTTACCGCAGAACCCATCGTTACCTTAAACTTACTAAATGTATTTAGTACAGTTAAATCTTGCCCTTTTGGCAGTATTGAGCATTTAAATGCAAAAAGTGCATCTAAAAGTAACGAAATAACCCTACCGATACAGATTAGTCCATTTTAGATGCACAATTTGCTGTTAAAATCCGAAAACCCACATTTTCCCCAGAAATAGCTGTATTAAATACATTTAGTGGTGGACGGTGAACACATAGAGATTCGTGGAACGAGCGCCGGATTGAAGATAAGTGAAATTCAAAAGCCTGATCATCCAAATACCTTCTCAAAAGCACGAATGCTGGTCCCGCCTTTCGAAGTATTGAGCACTGCAAATCGGATTTCCGAAAATAGCAGCCCGTAGCCCTCGTTATTAAGTAGTTCCCGCCACCATTCGGCCACCTTCACCGGATCGTTACGGAAAACGCCGCAGCCGTAAGCCCCAAGGATCAGATTCTGATCACCTTTATGCGCAAAAATCGCCAAAGCGAGCCGCATGCGGTCTTTCATGACCTGCTCCGCCTTCTGAGGATCTTCCCCCTTAAGCAGCACCTGTCCATAGTTCACAGCAGGCAACGTCAACACCGAAGCCGTAACCGGTTGGTTTAGCAGGCTAAATCTCTCGTCCCGGAAAAATACCACGTCCGGCGAGTAAATAGCATGGTCGGTATACATCATGGAGCGGCAGGCACGATTGGCCCTATAGTAGCCTTCGTTGCGCAGTTGCGTCGAGTAGAGTCCGCTGGAGGCTGCCAAGCTTTCCTCCTGGGCCATGGCTCCATTCAGGAAGCCGCCTCCCGGATTTTTCGCGCTGGCAAAATTCAGCACGCCAACTCGTTCTTTCCCGGCTCCCGCAAAATCCAAGACGGCCTTTACGGTAGCTTCATTGGCAACGGAGCAGGCAGCCGACTGCTGGAGGCGCAGTAGGGCAGGACTTTCTCGTACTAGCTCCACCCCCTGCTCAGGAGTAATTAGCGCGCTGTTCTCCTTCGAATGTTTTTGAGCCGCAGCAAAATCCACTCGGCGCCCCTCGTATTCATAATGACCCTGCTGCTGTATACGCAAAGTCTCTTGAGCAATTTCTTTTCGATTCATCATCAGCTTTTCGCCTTCTTTCAATTTCCTTCGTTCAATTTCTTTCCTTCAGCAGCAATTCGTCCCTCGCTTCAGTTAAAGCAAACCCTAGCAGGTTTCTGCCCCGCCACTTTACGGGATTCTCCGCGTCGGGATTGGACCCTCCCATGCCGATCCCCCAAATGCGGTCCCGCGGACTCGCTTCTACGAGAATGCGGTTTTTGGTCGACTTGAGAAAATCGCCCAGCTCCGGGTTTTGCGAGAATTTGGCCAAGCTGGCCCGCTTCACGATGCTGTAGCATTCCCGGTCCCAGACATCCTTGTCAAAATTACGGACCGCACGCCCGTACGCCTTCATTTCCTTAGGATGCTTGGCGTCAAGGATCGACGCCAACATTTCCTCGTCCCCAAACAGCCGCGCCTTTTCCGCCATCATATATTGCTCGGCGCAGGAGTATTTTGTCCCCTCTATGACGAACGGGCTCATCCACCACTGGCTGAAGCAGCTTTTCGTTACGCTTCCGTCACTGGACGGGGTATGGCCCCAAAAAAATACAAACTTGAACGTTTTTCCTGCGTTATACGCTTTTCGCAACTCTTCAATACTGTAAATCATCCTTTATTCCTCCATCTTTCTCCGAAAAAGCCGTGATGGGCGGTGGCCCGCATTTTCGGTGTAATGATCCGTTTCCGTGACGAGATCAGCCACTTTCCGCCGGAAGGCGGCCTTGAGTAGCTCTTTATCCAAAATGACCTCGTACACCTGCTGCAGCTCCGTTAACGTAAACAGGCCCGGCATCAAATGCAGCGCGATATCGGTATAATTCACCTTTCCCCGCAAGCGCTCGATGGCTAAAGCGATCATCTTCGCATGATCGAAAGCCAGCCCATCATTGGAGACGACAGCATAGGCGGTTGCTGTGGAACTCGGTTTGACGGTGATCGTTTTTTCCACGACCGCAGTCAGCTCGGCATCCTCGGAAATCAGCTTCAGCTCATACTGCAGCGTTTTGATATATCCGTCCCCAGTCAGTTCCTTACTCTCCCGCATAAGGCGGTACGTCACCTTGAACCAGGCAGCATCCGCCGCATCGTCCCCCGCCTGCAGCTTCACTTGATCGCTGTTAATCAGCGCCATGTAACTGCAGCTCATTACCCAAGTCCGGGGGTCACGACCAACGTCGCTAAACGTATATAGCTGCTCCAGATATACGTCCTCCACGCCGGTTTCCTCGCGCAATTCCCTCGCCGCAGCCTGCTCCGTCGTCTCGTCCGGCCGCACAAAACCGCCCGGTAGCGCCCATTTGCCAAGGAAAGGATGACCGCCCCGCCGGATGAGCAGAACCCTAAGCTCTTTCTCCGGGAGCTTACGGTAACTATCCGCCTCTGCATCCGTCACCGTAAAAATAACCATGTCTGCCGCTACCGAAGGCCGCTCATAGTCCCCCGGCTGATACCGCTCCAAAAATTCACGCTCCGTTAATCCGTCGCGATCCAACAGGTCCATAAGCTTCACCACTTTCATCTATCATTAATTTCTAAGCGGACTTAGTAAATTTATGATAATAACATTTTGTTAATATCAAAGATAGCAGAAGACCGTTTCAAAATCAAGCAACTTTTTCCTGTCCTATAAAAAAAACAAAAGACCATTCTAAAGAGAATTAGAATAGCCTTCACCTTCATCCAAACAAGTCACGAAGATAGTCCCGACGTCCATGCAGAATCCGATAAATAACTACAGCATCATCAATGATTCTGTAAAATACCAAAATAAGGATGGACAACAATAAAGCGATATCCGCTCTGGACAAGTGTGTATTCATCATCGGATAATACAGCCCCTATATTTGGAAAACTTGATAGCCCTTTAATTTGTTGATCTAGCTTTCCGAGCAGGTTCTCTGCTGCAGACATATTATCTTGCGAGATATGGTCAAGCAATTCGGCCCCTTCAGTAACCTGCTTTTCCGCAACCAATAGCTTGGATTGCAACTTGATCCGAGCCTCCATACGTCTGTATGCCTCATGGCTCATAACAACCAAGTCAGCTTCTCCGTTACGTGTAAGTATAACCGGCTCGTCTATTTCATGGCAGTACTTAGAAAACCCGTTATAATCGTGTCGAATAGCCGTAGATGGTTTGATGTTCATTCTATCCACCCCTTCCTGTAGGATGTCATTATTCTGGCAATAATGTATCATCAAATAGCTTCTTCCATCCACTGTCTGATAAGATAATTAATATTGTATTGAATATCGGCAAAAAGCGGCATCAATAGTCGAGAACGCCACCCTGTATTGCGGTATTCTTAAGGCGAAAAGGAGGTAAGGGAATGGATTTTTTGGAACGGTTGAACCATGCTGTCGATTATATGGAGAACCATCTTGATGGGAGCCTTGATTATGAAGAAGCTGCGAGAATCGCCTGCTGCTCCTTGTATAATTTTCAACGGATGTTCTCCTATATCATGGATATCCCGCTATCGGAATACGTGAGACGCAGACGGTTGACTCTGGCTGCGCTCGAGCTTCAGCATAGCGACATCAAGATCGTCGATCTGGCGATGAAATACGGCTATGAGTCTCATGACTCGTTCACCCGGGCATTCCAAAAAATGCATGGAGTTACCCCCTCTCGGGCTCGCGACCGGGGGGTTATACTCCGATCGTATCCCCGCGTCTCCTTTCACATTTCCGTAAGGGGCGATCAAGAAATGCGTTACACTATTGTGGACAAAGCACCATTTGAGATTTTTGGGATTGAAGAGGTTTTTTCCTCCGTCTATGACCCGGCCCATAAAAGCGTGCCGGAATTCTGGCAAGAATGCCATGAAAACGGCGCCTATGAGGAACTCTTCGATGCCGCTAATTTCCGTAGACGGGGCGAAACCTATAGCGGAATGTGTGCGATTCACGGAGCATTAAATTACCGCAATACCGGGAACTCGACATACCCGTACATGCTGTTTGCATTTCTTACGGAACAGAGCGACCCACTGGGCTATACGCGAGTTTCTATCCCTGCTCACACCTGGGCCATCTTCACATCCGAGGAGCATGGATACGATCAGATTGGAGCCATGACAAGCCAGTTGTGGAAGCGGGTATATTCCGAATGGCTGTCTGCATCGGGATATGACAAATTAGACGGGCCCGACATCGAAATTTATGGGGATTGCGGGAACGGAAACTACTATAGCGAAGTCTGGATTCCTGTAGTCCAGAAGTAATCAAGTAAATGTAATTTGTGCAACTATTTTGATCTATCGCCAAAACTTTCGGATTAGCTGCATAATGTACATTTAAAAACGGGCCATGCCGTGACAAAGGGTCTAAAAGGCGCATTTAGCTGCACTTTTTGCATTTACTTGCCCAAGAACCTAGAAAGAGGCCAAATTAAATGTATGAAATGCAACTATTCCCCCGTCGCGCCAACGAACCAGTAACGGCACAGGCACCAGCACTCTCAGAAGGGTGAAAGGAAGCCCCGCGTTCCCTTGGACTGCGGGATGTCCGATGTGCAATGTCCGATGTGCAATTCGCCAATTATTATAAATCGGATTCTGCCGCCCTGTAGCCCTGTACATCGCGAAAAAGGCTGCTCTCCCCAGCAGGATCTAACCCGCTAGCGGTAGCAGCCTTTGGTCTACAATAATCTAGCCCGAATCATTACGTAACGCGTGACACAGCTATTCGTTCAAATAGGTCATTACCCGGTTCTGGATGAGCTTCGCCACCTCATCAGCTGACTTCTGCCCGCTGAAGTACGCTTTAGCTTCCTCGTACACGATATCTTCTACCTTGCTGTTGCTTACCGCAAGATCGTTTGCTCCGGCAACCAGCTTATCCAGATTGTCAAAATCCTGATCCGTCACCTTGACGCTTTCAGGCTGCTTTATTTCACCATCATCGTCCATCATAAATACATCCTGCTCTATAGTAAGCCAACCGTTCTTGACGGACTTTCGCAGTTCGTCGACCTGTTTCTTATAGGCGGCCTTATTGATGGGGAATCCGTAATTATTAGGGGAGGACTGCATCGCCTCCGACATGAGAAAATGAATAAATTTCCACGCTGCCTCTTTGGCGGGGGACTTCTCGTTGATGACCATCATCGAATACGCATTAAAAGGGATGACCACCTTTTCCCCGGCAGCATGAGGTGCAAGGTACAGCTTTCCTTTTTTAAACCACGCATTCCGGTTGAAGTAGTCTTTGGGCCGTGAGACGGGAGACGGAAGAAAGAACGCATCGCCACGTTTTGTTTTTTTGCTGGTCAGGATTTTATTCGTATACATATTTTTGATTTGTTCCATCAAAGATTTGAAAGCATCCGATTCAAAATTCGCCTTATGGCTGCTCTCATCCACCCAATTTTGATAGCTCCCATGCACGCTGTTCGTCAGCATCTGTTCCGGCGGAAAACCTCTCAGCGCGTACCTGGAGCTTCCCTTATTATTTTTCACCAGCTTGCCCGCGTAGTCCCAGAATTGCTCCCAGGTCCATGTTCTGTCATCGATGTCAATCCCGGCTGCCTGAATGGCATCCTCATCCCCCAACAGGAGCGAAGAGAAACTAAATGACATTGGAATGCCATACAGATTTCCGTTCATTTTTGATCCTTCCAGAATATTGTCAAAAAATTGGCTCTTGTCGAAGGTAGAGTCTGCAGCCATCAGCTCACTTAGATTGGCCAGCAGCTTCTTATTGGCCATTGGCCCGATTAGGTCGCCTTCCGCTTGGTACAAATCGGCGCCTTTACCCGAAAGCAGCTCCGTTCTCATCTGATTGTAGTATTTCGTCATCTCAATGTCTGATATCGATTGCGACTCCACAAGAGGCTTTAATTCAATATCGATGTCCGGATTCGCCGCCTCAAACTTTTGCACTGCCTCCACGGTATAAGGATCAGCGACGACGAGGGAAAACGTCACAAGCGTTTTGCCCTCTTTCGTCTTGACAGGTTTTGGCGTATTGCCCGGCTTCTTCGTATGGGCCTCGCCGGCACCGTTAGATTGGGACAGATTCAGGGACGAACCCGGTTTGCTTTCTTCCTTACTGCAAGCTGTCCCTGACATTACGATGACGACGCACATCAAAATTAACATCAGCTTCTTCATATCGCTTCTTCCTCTCTATCTTTGTCAGGATTACTGAATTCGCACCCGGTCGCCTTCCTGCAATGGCTCGCCGCTTTCCACAATCGCCAGATCGGCAACAGTCAGTCCTTGGAGGACTGCGGTTTCCTTCCCGTTGGAGCCTCCTGTCGTAACTGCGGTTTTCCGTACAGTATAGGTATTGCCAAGGGGACCTCTGCTTTCTTTAAGCACAAAGACGTACTTTCCCGAACGGTCCTCGTGAATAGCTACGTTGGAAATGAGAACCGACTCCTGCTCCGCAGGCTTCTCCACCAAAACCTTTGCTTCCTCACCTCCCTTTAGCCCCGCGTCATGGACCGAAACGACAACCCTTCTCTGAAAAGCAGCATTGGCGGCCGCCTGAGCATCGGACCCTTCAGCTGCAGCGTCGGAGCCCGCGGATGCAGCCCCGGCAGCAGATGAGGCGTCGGCCGTTCCACCGGTCGATTCCCCGATTTCCACAATTCTCCCCTCGGCCTTCGGCACTTCACCGCCATTTATGTCGAGCGACAGCTTTTCGCCTATTTTCAGCAGGGAAGCGAGGTCAGAGGATACGCTAAATGAAAACTCAAATCCTTTGCTCCGGTTGGAAACAATCGCCACAACTTCCCCTGCCTCACCAGTGAGTCCTTCCGGATCGTTTGCCTCCAGGATCATCCCGCTAAAGGGAGCCTTGATCTCTCTTCCCCGTTCCAACTCCTCCTGCAAGCTCTGTATACGGTGTTCCTGAACGTCAATATTCAGCCTAGCGTTTTCCATATCCCGTTTCACCTGACGTAGAGCCAACTCATCTCCCTCGCGCTGGGAGGAAATAAACTGGTCCTGCGTCTGCTGCAGAGTAAGCCGGAGCTGGGCGAGCCGGTCCTGCTCATCCTCAATATTTCGAGCTGCAGCGCTGGTATCAAAGGTAGCCACAACCTGCCCCTTTTTCACCTTGTCTCCCTTCTTCACATAAACCTTCTTCACTCTCCAGCCTGCCGGATTGGTCATACGAACGGATTGCTTGGGCTGCAGCACGCCGCTGCCTTTGATCGTTTGCGTAAACTGCCCGTCCTGCGGCTGTTCCGTTCGCACTTTAGGCAATTTCATCGTCATGATGGTATTGCTAAAGAGAGTCAGAATAATAAGCAATCCGGCAAATATACCGGCAGCCAGCCGAATCCTTTTCTTTCTCCTCGCATCCATGCGTTCCTCGATCTGAATTTCCACCGTCTCACCCCCTAACCTTTCACGCCTGACAGCTGAACGCCCTCAATCAGATAAGATTCCGCATCCAGAAACAAGAGCACCATCGGCGTCATATACAGCACGGATGCAGCAAAAGCCACGCCTTTATCCCCTTCGTTAATGGTCTGCAGAAAGACCGAAAGCGGCTGTTTATACATCTCATCCAGAAAGATCAACGGCTGTTCGACCATATTCCAATAATCCACAAACAGCAGTACCTGCAAGGCAGCCAATCCCGGCTTGACCAAAGGAATGACGATTTGGGAGAAAATCCGAAACTGCCCCGCCCCATCGATTTTCGCCGCTTCGATATATGCATAGGGAATATGCAGCATAAACTGTCTTAGCAAAAACACCCCAAACGCTGAAAAGATTCCCGGCAGCACAATCGAACTCTCACTGCCAATCAAGCCGAGCCGGTCAGCCATCATATAATTGGGTACCAGGGTCACCTGAAACGGCATCAGCATGGTCAGCAGGTAAAGTACAAACAGCTTATCCCGTCCCGGGAACCGCAGAATAGCCAGAGCATAGGCTGCCAGAGCCGCCACCGCTGTCTGCCCGATCAGAATCGGCACGACCATGCGTACCGAGTTCCAGAACAGCAGCATATATTTAGGCGTCTCAATCAAGATTCGATTATATTGCTCTAAGGACACCCAGTCGGGGATGAGTTTCAGATTGACGAATTCGTTCCGTCCTTCCTCCACATTGTCCATTTGGCCGATCATTCCGTAATTGCTCACGATTTCCTTCTCCGTCATCAGGGAATTGACGATCGTTATCCCAATCGGAAAAAGGATGACTAGCGCGATCAACAGCATAAGGCAGGTTAAGGGAAGCTTGCGCCACATTTTGCGATTTCCCATACTCCCCATCCTCCTATCTCACTCCATAAATTGCCGAAACCGGTGTTCTAGCCAAAAGAAGACGCTCACCCCCAGCAAGATGCATGCAACCATCACCACCGCAGCCGATGACAGCTTTTGCAGGTCAAGCGACTGAAACCCGTTGTTCATGTAATGCTGCAGCATATAAATGCTGTCATGCGGATAATCGCCTGCGATGAGGTGCGTTTCCCTGAACACTTTAAAGGAATTGAGCACGGACATGAGGACAACGAAGAACATCGTCGGTGTCAAATAGACCAGAGTGATCGAGGTAAACCTTCGCAGCGGTCCGGCCCCCTCCAAATAAGCGGTTTCGTAGTAGTCCTTCGGAATGCTTTGCAGCCCCGCCAAAAATAAAATGATGTTGTACCCGATGTTTTTCCACAAATAGACGACAACCAATACACCGAAAGCCCACTCGGATTTCATCCAGTCAATTCGGGCCCAGCCTAGATCGACAAACCAGGCGTTCACAGCTCCGTTCCAATCGAACAGGGCTTGCCAGATCAATACGATGGAGGCGACAGGCACCACAAGCGGCATCACATACGCCGTCCTCATCCACTTCCGGAAATAGGCGTTCTGATTTAGCAGAAGCGCAAGCAACAAAGAAAGCAGCAGCATGAGCGGGACACTGACCGCCGTAAAAAGAAGCGTATTTAAAGCCGCTTTGCGAAAGGAATCACTTTGAAACAGTTCCTTGTAGTTGGCAAGCCCGACAAATGAACCATGCATCGGCGCATCCAGAAAGGAATAGTACATTCCTTCGGCAAAGGGAACGACATAAAAAATCGCGAACCCGATGAGGCTTGGCGCAAGAAACCAAAGGGCTGAAAAGGCGTCCTTTCGATGGTACATTCGAAGCTTCATAGTTCCTCCTTCCCTTCCGGCTGAGACTGCCTCAACCGACTTGAACCCGTTCGAAACCCAGTATAATCAACAGATGTTTCAAACCTTAGGGGAGATGTATCCAACTTGTAACATTTTGCGCATAGACGTCTTTTTCGCTTTTAAGGAAGCGGAAAAATGCTAGAATGAAAAAATAAACCATACTCTGGAAGAGAGATGCTCCCTGATGCAATCGAGAAAAATACTGATTATCGAGGATGAGGCATCCATTGCCGATTTACTAGCTTATTCCCTTCAAAAGGAAGGCTTCGAGGTGCGCACGGCGGGAACAGAGGAACAAGGTATGCGGCTCGTTTCCGAATTCAAGCCGGAATTGATTCTGCTCGATCTTATGCTGCCGGACGGGAGCGGCTACGATATTTGCCGAGCCGTTTCGAGAGACACCGCCATTCCGATCGTGATGTTAACGGCAAAGTCAGATATTGTGGATCGAATTCTCGGCATCGAATTGGGAGCCGACGATTTCATAACAAAACCGTTTGATCTCCGGGAAGTGACCGTCCGAATCAAGGCCATTTTCCGGCGAATTGAGCTAACATCAGAGGCATTGGAATTGGCGGAAGCGGATGAGACGCTTTCTGCAGGTCATGACATCACGATTTGCAAGTCGAGACGGGAAGTGCTGAAGGATGGCAAACGGATCGATTTAACGAATAAAGAATATGAACTGCTGCTGTTTATGGCGGAGAACAGAGGCAGGGTTTTCTCGCGTGCGGATTTGTTGGACAAGGTATGGGGCTTTGAGTTCGCCGGGGACACTCGGACCGTAGACATCCACGTGCAGCGGCTGCGCAAGAAGCTCGACGAAGACGGGGGAGTGGCCTTTATTGAAACCGTATTTGGAATTGGCTACAAGCTTGCGTAGCCGGGCAACCAGGACAATCCGGATTTCGATTCAGCAGAAAATCCTGATATCCTTCTCTATCATTCTCTTTATGGGACTCTCTTTGCTGCTATATGCCGCTTACAGCCTCACAGAAAGCAGCTTTAACCGGACGGTTCACAGAGACATGCTGGAAACCGCAAAAAATGTGGATTTATACGTGAAGCAATATTTTCTAATTCGCAATACGAGGAATACGACCTCCATGCTTGAAGTGGAGGCAAATAGCGTAGCCGCCGAGCTGGCCGCCGAAATCGGGAATCCCATTGAAATTTACAGCTTGGACGGCAGATTACTATCGGGAGCCTCTTGGAAACAACCGCTTAGCGGAGACTTCTCCAAGGCGGCTGCCGGGGAAAGCTCATATACGGTCGAAAAGTCGGGAGGAACTGTCCATGTTATCCTGACCGGGCCGATTTTATCGGACGGACAAGCTGTTGGCATTTACCGGTTTACGAGCGACTACACCGGGGCATACAAGAATTCTAGAAATTTCAATGAGCTCATTACTGCTTGTGCCGCCGGGATTTTTGCCTTGATCTTTGTGACTTCTCTTGTACTGGCTAGACAAATCACCAAGCCGATCCGGCGACTTACCGTATATTCGGAGAAGGTAGCCGAGGGAGACTTCGACCTGGACGTCGATATTCGTTCCCGCGACGAAATCGGCGAGCTTGCCGACCGTTTTCAGCAAATGGTGGATAGGATTAAGGAGCAGATTGGCATTATCAAAAGAGACCGAGATGCGCTCCAAGCCTCACAGGAAGAAAGCAAAGCGTTTTTCGACCACGTGACCCACGAGTTGAAAACCCCGCTCACTACCATTCTCGGATATGCCCAGATGATGCGGGAGAACGGGTTTTCAGACCCGGCTTTCTTCGATAAAGGAACAGCTTATATCATGAACGAGAGTAAGCGGCTGAACCGTCTGGTCATGGATATCCTGGAGCTGTCCAAAGCCTCCTCTGCCGAATTCACCTACCGGTTTGAGCAAGTGAACCTGTCGGAACTGATTCGAGAAACATGCGAGGAAATGAACGTCAGAGGCAGACGATACCACATCCGAATCAACAGCGAACAGGTGGAGGACGCGATTTATGTGAACGGGGATCGACATAAGCTCAAAGAAGCACTGATCAACGTAATCGATAATTCGATTAAATATGCCTCAGTCCGCTCGGACGTCCTGGTCGAGGCTGCTACCGATGATCATGGATCGGTTATGGTTACTGTGACCGACCGGGGAGAAGGGATACCGGAGCAATATCTGGAGCGCTTGTTTGAGCCCTTCTATCGTGCGCCCATGTGTGCGTCGAGAGATCGTGAGAGCGCAGGTCTCGGGCTGGCCATTGTAAGGAGCATTATGGAGAAGCATGGAGGGACGGTCAACGTGACGAGCAAGGTTCATGAAGGAACGAAGGTTACTTTGCGATTAAAGGGGAAGAATCGTGAATAAACGAGCTCTAAAGACCATACTGAGAAATTCACTGGTTCCGTTTGTCTTGCTGGCGTTCTTTCTCCTCGGTTTCTATGCCCTGGAACGGTTCTCCCCGTTCGGATTGACAGATGGGGAGACCGTGACGCTTGATCAGGCTCCTTCGGGTGAGGGCAGCGGTGCCGACGGCTTCCAAATTGAACAGGTCATTAAGCGTAATGTCGGTTATCCCGTATATAATCTGATGCCGGTCGATCGTGATCGCTTTGTTTTTACGGACAATCAGACGAATTTAAGCTTGTTATCCAAGCGGTTGGCCGAGGATGAACAATCGACAACTCCGGAGTGGATGTCGATAGAGCGCGCCAGAATCGGGGTAATGAACGTCAACGACGATCATACTACCTTTCTGAATACAAATATCATACCGGAAAGTGTGGCCCTTTCCCCTGACCGAAGTCTGCTGTTGTACTCCGCTTTTGGTCACGAATCCAGCAAACTGGAAACGCTGGTGCTCAAGCTTGCTTCAGGGGAAACGCTGCAACGGTTTGATACAGAGAGCTTTGCCAATCTATTTATCGACCAAGATACGATCATGGGTTTTACAGCCGATACCTTTACGATACAGGATATATCGAATGCCAATCCTGTGGTCAGTATGTCTTCTCTCAAAGTTGATGGTAAATGGTGGCGTAGTCTGAAATCGGCAGGAACTCCGAACCAATTTTACCTCATGACCCAAAGCACTGACGGAAGCGAGGAAATATACCGCTACAATCTCCGCCGACAAAATAAGACCAGAACCAGCAAAATCATGGAAGGCGACAATATCAACGACTTTATCCCGTTAAACGAACGAATGCTTCTGTACCTTAGCAGCCGAAACGAAACTGAAGGCATCTATGCCTTCGACTGGACAAACCATCAGCATGTCCTGCTGCGAAAAGGAGTGATGTCGTCGTTTGATGTTGCTCCCAGCAACAACAAGGTGGCCTACGCGCTGCAAAACGGCAGCGGAGTATGGGAACTGCACGCCGCTTGGCTGCGGGATGGGAAGCTGGAAGGCGATCGGCTGATTTACGGCGGACTGCGAAATCTAGACTCTGTGAAATGGAGTCCGGATGGAGATGCGATTTTCTGCGTTTCCATCAATATGGAAGGCAGTATATTGTACCGGTTTATTTTAAAATAGAGTTTGCTTTTCACCCTGTACATTCATCACAAATAAGGCTGCATACACGCCGAGCAGGATTGAACCCGCCAGCGGTAGCAGCCTTTTGTTTTACAACAAGCCCATATGTTGCAGACCAAATTGTATTCCGTTGTCATCCACGTTTTTTGTCACAAAGGACGCCGATCGTTTCACCTCTTCGTGGGCATTGCCCATCGCGATGCCATGACCTACATATTGCAGCATTTCAATGTCATTCAGTCCGTCCCCGAACGCATAGGTATCCGCCTTGTCGACTCCTACCAAGTTTAGCATTTGGGCGATTCCGTGGGCCTTCGAGCCGATCCCCGGCATGACGTCCATACATACAACATGCCACCGAACGAACCGTAAAGCAGGATATTCTTTTCGGTAGGCCTCTTCATATTCTTCCGCGCAAAAAACCATCGCCTGATATATGTCGTGACCCAGGTAATATTCCGGATCATGCTCCGGCACATCAAATTTCAAGGTCCCCATGCTGGTTTCTACATCAACATGATGCTCTATATTCAGCTTCATCGCTTTGTCATCCATATAAGCTACCGGATGATCCTTGCTCTCCGCAAACAGGGTTAGGTTTTTCAATGTGCTACGGTCGATCGGATTTTGGTAAATAACGTTCCCCTCATAAACTACGTACTGCCCATTTAAAGAAACATATGAATCAATCCCTAACTCCCGGCGAAGATCTTCAAACATAAACGGGGCTCTCCCGGTCGCAATGGCTACTTGATGGCCGAGCTCTTGTAATTTCCGAATGGCCTCTTTGGTTGAAGCCGGTACTTGCTTCTCATGATCATACAACGTTCCGTCAATATCGAAAAAAATCGTCTTAGTTCGCAATGTTATGATTCCTCGTTTCTGTATGTAAATCCGTGCTGTTAGACTATTTTATTCCATAATTCCATTACTTTAAAGTATTTATTCACCACATATCCGATCAAGTGTCAATTTCCACGTACAGAACGCCTTCGCTCCAGTCCGGCGTTTCGGCCGTACTTGCGCCGCTTGGATCAAACAGATATCCCCCGCCGGGGAAATCCTCATCGACCGTTCGCCCAGCCTGTGTAGCCACACCGATGTATACCCTATAATTGGCCGCGTATTTTCCTAATTTGTCTCTGCAGTTGCCCCGCCACCACTCAAAACCGGAGGACCAGTTTCGAGTCTCCTGCTCTCCATACAATCCGGGAGCCGCGCTCTCCAGTACAATGACAGCACCTTTGTCCGCATATTCCGCAAAAATGGCCGGATCGTCAATGTCTGCACAAACCGATAAGCCGAAGGTCAAACCGGGAATCGAAAATAACGGCTGCCGGTCACCGGGGGAGAACCACTCTTCCTCCCCGTCATGGATCGTCTTTTTCCGGTAAAATCCAAGCAGTTTCCCGTTGTGAGCTACAAACTGATTAATGTAGGGCTTACCCTCCGGGTTATGCTCCACAAATCCGGCGATCACACAAGTGGAATATCTCCCGCTTAATTCAATTACCTGACTCACCGCTGCGTGATCCATAGTTATGACCGCCTGCGGAAATTTTCCGGGATCGATGTACCCGGTGATGTTCATTTCGGGAAAACAGACGATGTCTGCCCCGTGATCACGAGCGGCTTCCGCAATATACTCCCGCATCAACTGCACATTTTGGTCAATCGCCGCTTTTTCGCTTTTCATTTGTACTAGAGCGATTTTGAATGATTTCTTCGTTTCCATGGGTTAGTCCACCTTTCTCTGCAAACAACAGCACCATCTCGCCGTCCAACCAACTTGCTTGCACAGCGTCTAAATGTATTAAGTGCAGCTATTTTGCTCAATACCGCCAATTCTTCCAGATTAACTGCAGAAAGTACATTTAAAAGCAGCCTATATCGTGTTTATCGGTCTACTTGGTCCATTTAGATGCACTTTTTACATTTACTTCTCCCCATCCCGGAAAAAACGTCAAAATAAATATATAAAATGCGACCAATCATCTATTTACCATATTCCGCTCTACAATGACCGTTTTCCCGTCTATAAATTTAAAATACGGAAGCATAATCCCCAACAAAGAAACTGTACATATGATAGTGCCTATGAATAGGTACAATGGGCGCACGCCCCACATATCACTTAGAAGCCCTCCAACCAGGACCCCTAAAGGCATAACTCCTCTGATGATTAGCAGTCGAACAGAGACTACCTTGCCCATCAAATGATTGGGCACCGTTTGCTGGCATATTGTCGTATTGTGTACACCAAACACGGCCATCACTACCCCACCTACGATTTCCGTTGCAATCCCTAAAGCAATACTGGTATTAAAAAACAAGGTAATAAAGGTCAGGCCGCCGATGAACAATGCCCCCAGCATAAGCACTCTGCGACTTTTGTAGACTATTTTGCCAACCAGAAAAACACCTAAAATATACCCAATAGGGAACCCTGCCATAAAATACCCGTATTCCGCATAACTCCCCTTTAATTCCCCCGTAATATATGGGAGGGTTGTAACCATGGTAACACCCACCCCAAATTGCACAAACGCCAAAAACACGCCTAACCAAACAACCACTGGCTGTGTAAAGAAGTAGGAAATCCCTTCGCCAAATTCCTTTAGCCATGATTTTCTGATGTTTTGAATCGTACGTGATTCTTGAATAAAAAGAAGTGCAAAACCGCTGATCCCAAGCAGGATGCTGACCAGGGAAATGGTTAGTGTTACACCAATATATTCAACCACGAGACCGCCTACGATCGGTGCCATAAAAGTCATGAGTCGAACCGTTCCATCGATGTAGGCATTTGCGGTCTGTAGGTGCTCTTTTGACACGAGAGTAGGCGTAATGGCTTGGTTTGCGGGAACATACAGTGGCGTAATTAAGCCGACTACGATCTGAACTAGGTATATGTGCCAGGGCAAAAGAGTTTCCGTATATATTGCAATAAGTGGAATAAGGAAGACAATGCCTCTTGTCCACTGAGAGATTATCATTACCCATTTGCGGCTCCAACGATCAATAAACGGTCCGATAAACAATTGAAGGAGCAGCGAGGGGATAAAATAAAGCATCCACATGCTGCCTAACGCTAGGGAGGAACCCGTCAGCTGGTAAACCAGTACGGAATTGCTGAAGGTTCCGAAGGCCCCGCCCAATTCTGAAATAGCATTTCCAAGCCAAACAAATACAAAAGATTTATTTTTTAATATGGATGACTGAATACATTTCGCCTCCTTTTCTCATTTGATATATGTCCTAGCTCTGTTCAAAAATAGCCGATAGAATAAGGAGCGCCCTTCCATAAAATCCCTATCAATAAAGGCGGTACATAATGAAAAAGAGCATAGGTATGAGTCAAAACTTGGTTATCGTCATCAAATCTTTGGTCTTCACCTTGGTGGCCATCGTTGCCTTGGAATTGCTGCTGTCATTTGCAAGAGGACTCGGCCTGCATCTTTTAGCGGATAGTCTGGTGGGAAATGTGCTCTTGGAAGCTACGATTTTCGGGGTCCAAATAGGCATCCTAAACAAGTATAGTCAAGGAAAACGGCTGGAATCCATAGGTCTGCGTCGTAAAAGAAATGGTGTAAGGCATGCTCTTGTTGGAAGTTTCATAGGGCTTGCAGGCATTGTGCTTATATACATAACGGTATTCGCCTCGAAAATTGGCGTTTTTGAAGGCTTTGGTTTCCAATACCATCATGCAACCGTCGTTTTACTTTTTATAATCAGCCTGTTTATCAGAGCTTTTTTTGCAGGTGTGTGCGAAGAAGTATTCTTTAGGGGAGTTTTACTTCAGTATTTAGCCAAATATAAAGGGAAAACGTTCGGGCTCATCGTTAGCTCGATCATTTTTTCCATGTTTCATTGTACCAGATATAACGACCTTTACCAATTGTCTTCCGTGCTGCTTCTTCATTAATTTTGTGGGCACGGAAGACCAGCCAAGCCTCTTCATTTTGGATGTTCCCGCCAAGCTTAGTATAGATGATCTAACGCGAATCATTTTTATACTTCTTTCCGTTTTCTATCTGCTGTTGATTTTTATGGTGAATATCAGCACCCGCAATGGAAGCATCCCGTCTATTTTTACACAATGTTAAAAAATATCCTTTAAATCCATCGTTTTGTTAAGCTATTTTTAAAAATATGACGTATACTATTTTTTTGAACAGATTGGAGTGAACTAGTATGCGTCGAATGTTGTTGCCCAGCAAGCGGACAGTCTTTCTGCTGCTCTATTTATTGATCGGTGGCTTTGCGCTGAATTTCTTTATGCAGGCTGCCTCGCTGAATATGGATTTTGCTAGCGTACTGAACTGGATTTCGAAATATTACCTGCTGTACTTGTTCGGAAGCCTGTTTTTCTTCTTTACGCTGCTGGTCTGTGCCTCGATTTTGCCTAATGTATACTCGGGAGCACTCATAGCCATGATCATCTGGATCGTCACCGGGATTGCGGATTATAAAAAGCTGGCTACGACAGGAGAGCCACTTTTCCCTTGGGACCTCCTTCAAATCAAAAACGCCCAAGAGATGGGCCGGATCACCAAGGGAATGATCTCCCCTCTAGCGATAGTTCTAACGGTCGTTATCATTGCAGCCTTAGTGCTCCTTGTGATCAAGCTTCCTAAAGTGAAAATCCAGTGGCCGCTTCGAGCCGTGTTTGCCATAGTATCTTGTATCATGATCTTCGGATTCGTGAATCTGGTTAGCAACCCACCTAAGCTTGCGGCTTCGATTCACTACCAGAATATCTTTTGGAATCAGAAGGTAAACTATACCCAGAACGGGTTTCTTTTTGCTTTCACAGGCAACCTGAAACAGAAATTGATAGAGAAGCCTGACGGCTACAGCAAAGATAGAATCGCTGAAATTGCCAAAAAATACGCCAGTCTGCCAGATCCATCTGCCGCCAAAGCCGCCGTAGACAAACCGAATATTGTATACATTATGGACGAGGCTTTTTTCGATCCGACTCGCCTGCCAGGCTACAAGTTTAGCGAAGATCCTTTGAAGTTTATCCATAGCGCCGAAACCAATACACCCTCCGGGTTCCTTCTCTCCCCTGAGTTCGGAGGAAATACCGCCAATGTCGAATTCGAAGCCCTAACCGGGCAGTCGATGTATTTTATGAAGGACGGTTCGATTCCTTTTCAGCAGAAGCTCACCAAAATGTCCTTCTTGCCTTCGATAGTCAGCATTCTTAAAGACCGAGGGTATCAGACGCTGGCACTGCATCCTTTTGACAAAACGTTTTATAATCGGAACCGTGTCTATCCTATGCTAGGATTCGATCGGTTCACCGGGGAGAAAGATTTGACATCTCCTGAGCGAATGACGCCCGAAGGCTACATCTCCGATAAATCGGCCTTCGGTGAACTTATTCGGGAGCTCAAACAATCCGGGGATCAGCCCACGTTCTTTCATCTGGTAACCATGCAGAACCATTTTCCTTTTACAAAGGGACCCAATGGTCCGAATACCATCACGGTAGAGGGAGTACAGCAGGAATATAAAGATGAGCTGGAGACCTACGTTCAGGACACGAAGCTGACCGACGAAGCGCTGCAATATCTGAGCGAACAGCTGAAGACGATTCAACGGCCAACGGTTGTTGCTTTCTGGGGCGATCATCTGCCTGCTCTGGCCGCAGGTATTTACACAGGAGCCGACTTTGACAACAATCCCCGATTGAAGCATGAGACGAAGCTGCTCTTTCTCGCCAATTTTGATATTGGACATACGCCTGTCGGAACGATGAGTCCCGCCTTTATCGGGCCGACGATTTTTGAGCTCTCGGGGCAACCTATGCCGACCTATTATAAGCTACTGGCCAAGGTCAAATCCGAGATTCAGGGCTTGAGCAAAAATGTGCTGACAAACGCTAACGGCGTGATGAAGAAGGAAGAGCTGACTTCCGCGCAACAAGAGCTCCTGAAGGATTATGAGCTGGTTCAGTACGATATGATTGCTGGAGAGAATTACGCGAAGGACTTGTTGTTTTAATATCATCAGAATGCAAAAGGGGAGCCGCTCTCGGCTCCTTTTTTTAAATTCACTGAAAAAATCTATCTTCCCTTACTTGATAAATCTATTCTAAACTGATAAAATTTTCCTGATTTTGTGTAAAATAATTCATAAGGATAGGGTGCTATGATAGAACTGATTAAGCTATGCTTGTACTTTTTTGGTTGTCTTGGAATGCTATCTTTGGCTATAACCGACTATCTAAAAATCAAAGCAAAGAAAGCCCCCATTATTTTTAAAAATAAAATATTTATATTTGTACTCATATTTTGTTACTTTGCAGCACTTGTTAGTTCATTCGTCGATATAATCGCGTTTATATTCTGATCAAAAATTAATATTAGCTTTTTTTGCCTGATTACTTAATTCTCTTACATGTAGAGTATATTCCTTACCGTCCTTAATAAAATGGGTTCCACATTGTCTGAATTGAAAATGGGTATTTTTGATTTGACATTGCTCCCGGACTGACAATACCCAATCATAATTCAAAGGTCTTCCATTGTGATCAGACTCTCCTCCGACAACAACCAGTTCAACATCATCCAAATACCTTGAAATGTCGATTTGTTCGATAAGTGGCTGACAAATAATGTTCTTGTGCTTTATCGGGAGGTTGTTGAATATAGAAAGTCTGTATTCCGCCATCGAATGATTCTCCACCGTACAGCCTACGACCACATTTTCGTATCCATCGTTCCAATTGTCCGGAATACACTGCGTAAACCTTTCTATTCTTTTAGTAAGAAAGATAAAAGTTAAATCAGATCGCTCACGCATCATGTCCCAACATTCCGTACGCCATTCATCAGCTTCTTCAATTAAAAAATCTGTTGAAAAGCATAAATATACGATTTGTCCTGCTTTTATTTTGTATTCGCCCTTTTTGTTTTTCGCTATAGGTGCATAAAAGTCAGCCGTCTTTACGATAACGTTTGTATCTATTCCACGCTTATTATCTCCTTTATGAATATAGCAATATTTGCATCCCTCGCTGTATTTGTGGCAGCCACGCCACGGATTCCATAGGGCCATGATATATTCCACCTTAAACCTGAACTTGGCATGGGCATTTCTTATGCCGCAAGATTGTACTCTTCCCTCATCGACGATCCTAATTACTCTTTTTCACAACAGGCAACCACACCTCGCAATGGTAATCGTCAGCTTGCTGATCCCCTTCAAAATACACCTCAATATCAGGGGCATTTGCATACTCATAACCGGATGTAGGCAGCCATTCCGATACAATTCTTTTTTGGAGATTTTGTAATGCAATTGGCATAGCTCCCACACACTCGAAAATGGCCCAAGTGCATTCAGGAACCGTATACTCTACCAGATCAGCAGGCGTTTCCCTGTTCGATGCAGCGGCTATATAGTAGTCGAAATCCTTTCCGTTCATACAGGTGCTTACACCTAAAATGCCTTTGGGCTCACTGTCCATGAAAGAGCATATTTTAGGTATCATTCCGCTTTGAGCCGTTTTTTGCCAAAACAGCGGTACATCTGCAAAATTTTCTTTAATGTTTATTTCATAGTGCTCTTTCACGCCTATAATTTTAAAAGAATTTCTTTTTTCAATCCTATAATTCATTTCCACATCCCCTTTAACTGTTAATTGGAAACAAATTGACGGAAATGCTTTGAGTATAATGCCACCCTGTCTAGCTAAAGACGGAACAATTCCATGAACGCTTTGAAAAGCCCGGTTAAATGCAGTCGGCGAATCATAGCCATATTTCAAGGCAACCTCAATTACCTTATCTCCGCTCTGTAAATCTACAGCGGCAAGGGACATTCTTCTCCGTCTCACATATTCCGATAACGGAATATTGGCCATATAAGCAAACATCCGTTGAAAATGATACACACTGCAACAAGCAATCTTAGCTGCTTCATCCAGATTAATTTCCTCGCAAATATGTTCTTCAATATAATTGATGGCCCGATTCAATCTTTCGATCCATTCCATCATTTTGCCTCCTGTCCTTAAATTACAGTATGTACTAAAAATAGACCTCTCTTTTTCAGCACGGAAAATGAGAGGCCTCACCTTGGATGCATATGAAATCTATACAACAACTACATCCGTTTTACAATAATTTGTAATACTTATATACGTTCAATTATTTAACTTGCGTCTTTCCTTCAAAAATACGTCATAGTTTATTAACGGCAGCGCACCAAAATGTCCAGCGGATAACGCCCGGCATTGCGGCCGTACAGGGCCAGCCCGCCTTCGCTGGCCTGTAGTTCCAGCCGAAAACTCCGGCTGCGGTCCAGCTTGGCGGCGATACGCCCCGGCAGCCTCACCTTGCACAAATAGCCGTACGACCCCGCTTCATCCAGGCGGTTGGCTACCGGCTGATAATGCCAGGACAGGACACCGCGGCTATCGGCCGGGTCATCGGGCAGGCGGACCGTTCCGACCATCTCTCCGTCAACGATTACGGTCACCTGTGACTCGTGTCGCTCTTCGTCCGTCATGTAGTAGGTATTCGGGTTGTATTCCACATCGGCAGCAGCGCCGTGCATAAAGTGGATGCCCGTCTCGCGAGCCTTTACGCCTTCGATGTTACGGGCCAGCACCCTTTTGGCGCTCGCTTCAAACACGATTTCAATTTCGCCGATCAACTCCTGCTCCGCGCGATCCGGGAGCTGAACCTGATAGGCGAATGCGCCGCTGCCCGCGCCGTTCACCTTGGCTCCTTGAATCGCCTCCCATTGGTACGCAAAAGAATGCTGCGCGAAGCCAGCCACCGGGATGCTGACCGTGCGGGCACCGCCGGTGGAAACGTCGCTGTGCACACCGCTATCCGCCGCTCCGCCGCGCACATCAAAAGCGATGAAGTTACGGGTCACCACGTCCCCCGCTTCATCCAGCAGCCGCACGGCCAGCACAGCCACGGCATCCTGCTTGGGCATGGTGACGCTAAGCGGCGTCAGCGGCGCAACGCCGTAGCCGTCCCAGGCGATAGCGGCAGCACCGCTGTCGGCCACAGTACGGACGCCCAGCTTGTCGTACCACAGCTCCCAGTCCAGCTTCATCGTTCGACCGTGGTAACGGTCTGAGTAGCTGGAACGGAGCAGTGGGACGGCAACCTTTTCACCGGAGCAAACCGTTTGGGCTGGAGGCGCATCAATCACGATAAAATCCGGCGAATGCAAATCGGCTATTGTCATACCGGGCACCATATCGCCGTAGCCGAAATCCTTATCCGTCCCGTCCAATCGGTAGTAGCCGTTGAACTCATTGATCACATCGCGGAATTCCGTAAATACAAAGCCGCACATCTTGTCATGACGGCGGAATTCGTTCAGCATGTACCGGTAATGCCAGGCCAGATCGCTGTCGCCCGCTCCGTGTTCAATGCCCCACACGTTGCCGCATTCACTGTTCATTAGCGGCGCATCCGCCTGCACGTTTCCTCCGATATAATTGAACTCGGACCCGGGATAAGTTTTCGCCACCACTTCGCTTACATGCTCCCGAATCTGTTCATAACCATTGATGTAAAAATGCCACGTATTCAGGTCCGTTTCCACATGGTCCCAGTTGCAGGCGGAATTGTCCTCGATAAGACGCGTCGGGTCGGTTTCCTTGGCCCAGCGGTACATCTGCCGCACCCATTCCTGGGTATCCGGCAAATAATTCATATTACCGAATGCATCACCGGTCAAGCTGCCAGCGGCCTTCCCCGATTTCAGCCCCCACGTCTCATTAAACATCACCCAGGAAAAAATCGAAGGATGATTGTAATCCCGGGCAATCACTTCACGGATTTCACTTTCGTAGGAAGATCTTGCCCGCTCATCCGGCGCGCCCCAGAAGCTGGGCATATCCTCCATGACAAGCAGGCCAAGCTTATCGGCCCAATACAGCTTGCGCGGCTCATCCGGCTTGATATGAATGCGCACGAAATTCAGCCCCAGCCGCTTCATGAGATAAATTTCATCACGCATTTCTTCGTCGGTCGGGTAAGTGAAAAAACCGGTCCGATGGAAGGATTGATCCAGTGTGCCGTTCAGGTAAACCGGCTTCCCGTTCAGTGTCACCCAGCGGTAATTCCGTTCTCCGAAGCAAGCAGCGCCGATTTCCCGTATCCCGAAATAAGTACGGATGATATCCGTTCCGAACGCACCCGTGAGCCGCAGCTCTCCTTCGTATAGATATGGCGTTTCTGGGCTCCAGAGCCGGGGGTTCGCCACCGTAAAGGCGGTGTGCACGGTGTTCTCGCCGGCCGTGAGCTTCAGCGGTTCCGTATGCATTACGCCGCCTTCGGCAAATCGGAAGGACAACTCCGCCGAGCCCTCACCACCGGCAACGATGCGTGCCGTGACTTCAACCCGACCGTCGATATACGTACGGAACTTCGTATCCTGCACATAGTTTACAGGCCGCGCCTCCAGCCATACCGGCTGCCAGATGCCGCGAATCTCGCCGTACCCTTGCTTGCCGCGCGCCTGATAATCGTGATCGTTGTCCTCCGTGCGGACGACGATCACGTTTTCGCCTTCGGGGTTCCAGCTATCCGTCACCTCAAATTCGAAGCTGCCATATCCCCCTTGGTGCGAACCGGCATGGACGCCGTTCACCCAGACATCACAATTGTAGTCAACGGCGCCAAACCGCAGAAAAATTCGCGCCCCTGCGTAAGACGGCCGCCACGTCAATGCACGGCGGTACCATCCGATTCCCGCTTCGTTTTTACCGATCCCCGACAAAGGGCTCGACCAGGAAAACGGCACCTGGATGTTGCCGCTGTATGCCGCTTCCTCATGGCTCTGCCAAGACAGGCCAATTCCCTCGTCGTTCGGATCGAAACGGAACGACCAGGTTCCATTCAGGTTAAACCAATCTGCCCGCTGCCAATCGGGACGGGGAAACTCCGGGCGAGGAACCGTTACCGTCTCCGCTGTTAAGGCTTGATTCAACATATTCATTTGCCACCTTTTCTTTAAGAGCTGGTTGATTTCGCCCCCATCATAGCATATATATTGTGTTATCTCAATGTATATTATAAATTTACAATATAAAGGTTTTAGTGTACACTGAACTCAGGTTTCATCCCGCTTTTAGAAAGGATTTTTATCATGAGTGAACCTCATCGTCAGGAAACGATACGTTATCCCGCCTCCCGGATTCTGGATGTGGCCAAAGCGCTGTCCGGCGACATTCGCCTCCGCATTCTCGAAGCTCTCGGCAAACAGCCGATGAGCATCAACCAGTTGGCCGAAGCGCTTGGCGCCGCTCAGCCGACTATCTCCATCAATGTGCAGACGCTGGAGCAAGCCGGCCTGGTCGTATCCGTCCAAGGAGCGAACCGGGAAAAAATCTGCTCCGTCACCTGCCGCTCCATCCTGCTTGAGCTGCCGACGCAGCCGGGCGAGGGACTGCACCAAATTGAAGAGATCCATATGCCGATCGGCATGTATTCGATCAGTTCAGTGCAGCCCCCCTGCGGCATGGTTGGCCGCGACGGCAGCTTGATCGGCTCCCAGGACGATCCGCGGGTTTTTTATATGCCCGAGCGTGCGGAGGCCGAGCTGTTATGGTTCGCCGATACTGGATACGTCGAGTATTGCTTCGCCAATCCGCTGCCGCCGAGCGTCGAGCTTGAGGAGCTTAGCATCCGGGCCGAAGTTTGCTCCGAAGCACCGGGATTTCAGGAAGCATGGCCGTCCGACATCACGGTAAGCATCAACGGCCTGGCGGTCGGGACCTGGACGAGCCCCGCCGATTTCGGTGATCGGAAAGGCAAGCTGACGCCTGAAAAGTGGAAAAACGGCACCGAATACGGGCAGCTTACCGAATGGCGCGTAACCCGGGACGGAAGCTTCGTTAACGGGCTCCCTGCCTCCACGGTCTCGATCGCCGCGCTCCAGCTCGCATTCAACCAGCCGATTCGCGTCCGCTTCGAGGTGCGGGAGGATGCCGTAAACAAGCGCGGGCTGAACTTGTTCGGCAGCGGTTTCGGCGATCATCCGCAAGATATCGTGCTGTCCTTTGCCCGGCGTACCTCTTAGACCGTATGGCCGGACCCAAAACGCAAGAAGCCGTCGCTACGGTCTTGTCGCGACGGCTTTGCTGCTCTCTTTTTGCCAAAAGAGTCCGGTTTCTTCTGTTTTCCAAGCAATGTATCCACACTTGCTCGACTCGCCTTATGCAGCCAAATCGCTGACCAGATTTCTCATCCACTTGCGAGAGCGAATACGGGCATAACCGAAGGCAAAGCGGACAACCTCTTCAAGCGATATGACGAGATAGACCAGAAAAATAGGCTGTTTCCAAAGGAACGACAGCAGTAGTCCGGACGGGACGCCGATTAGCCACGTTGCGGTCGATTCCATGCCGAACACGAATTTGCTATCTCCCCCGCTGTTCAAGATCCCGCCGGCCATAATCATATTGGAGACTTTGACCCATAGAAATCCGGCGAATACGATGACGAGATCAATGCCCATTTGTTTAGCATCCGCGGAGATGTTAAACATGGAGACATAAAGCCACGAGCCTGCCGCAATAACACCCCCAACGATTAGAGAAACCACAATTCCCAAGCGAATAAAGCGTTTGGCGTGATCGAGTGCCAGATCGGTTTCGTTCGCTCCTAGACGGTTGCCGACCATGACCCCGGCTGCACTGGCCAGACCGGATAACAAACCGATACAAATCCCTTGCAGTGGGAACGTAATGGTCATGGCGGTCATCTCCACTGTACCCATGCGGCTATAAATGATCGCGTAGGCCGTATCGCCGAGTACCCAGAACAATTCGGTCAGCAGAAGCGGATAAGTCGTTCCAAAAAAACGGCGAATCAGCGGTTTAGGAATGATGAACAAGTTTTTCAGTCCCACAGCTCCCGGCAAACGATTGCGATAAACTGCACCAATAATGAGCAAGCATTCCGTCACTCTGGCAATTAGGGTAGCTATGGCTGAACCCTTCAAACCAAGCTCAGGGGCGCCGAAATGTCCAAAAATAAGTACATAGTTCAGAATGACGTTCAATCCGACAGATATGAAACTTACGTACATCGGCCACTTGGCATGCCCGGTACTGCGCAAGATAGCAGAGTACATCAGCGTGAGCATGACGGGTACAAAACCAAGCGACATAATTTGCAAGTAAATATCCCCGTCCTCCAACACATTCGCGTCCGTCGTGAACATGCTTAGAAAAAGCGGCGAATCCATGAACACCGCGGCAGAGAACAAAAATGAGAAGACAAAGCCGACGATCAGTCCAAGACCTAGCACCTGGGACACGCTTTTGGTCTCTTTGTTTCCCCAGAACTGGGCGGCATAAATCGATACTCCCATCGATAAACCCGTCAATACAACGGAGATAATTCCGTAAATTTTCGTTGAGATCCCGACCGAGGCAACGGCCACATCTCCCAGCTGTCCGACCATCAATTGGTCAGTAAGGTTGAGCAGTGCCATCAGCAAGCTTTGCAGCGTAACCGGCACCGCTATTTTGTACGCAGCTTTGTAGAAACTTTTTCTGGCTGACATAGTTTTCACACCCTCTATCATCTTGATTAACTCCCTTTTGTCCTCTACCGCATTTCGAAAATCAGATTGTGCAAACGTTTGAACAAACGGGTAAAAAAAGGTCCATGTCGGACTCAATTTTGATCTCATACTATTCTTTTTACAACACAATGCGAGTATTTTCCATACAATTTTATTAACAAAGCTAAACGGCCTTAGGTCCGATGAAAATTAGGACGAAGGCCGCTTGGCTGTTTAACCTATTCTGGGATTTTGACCACGACGTGATATTCAGTCCCCGACTGCACGTCTCGAAGAATCCCGTCTTCCAGACGAGTCCCGTCTACGTATACCTCGGCGGAGTTCACACCTATCTCCCGCTTAATTTCAATGTGCAGTCTGGCTCCGCGGAAGTCCCGTTTTACGATAGCCCCCTTCCAATCGGAAGGCAGCTGCGGTTCAATCCGGATTCCCTCGGGGGTGCCCTGCACACCGAACAGGCCGTCGATCAGGCAACGGTATACCCACGGCACTGTACCCGTGTTGAACAGGTGGCTGGATCGCCCGGCCGTGCGTGGAAACTGCCGATATGCCCCCCGATAATAGTTCGGGATGAATATCGGAAGCTGGCCCCGCTGTATGATATCCTCCAGGCTCGGTCCCGGGAGCATTTTCCGAAGCAAACGGTAAGCCCGATCCTTTTCGCCAACCACGTAAAGCGCGTAGATGTAGAAGGCGGCGGCATGGTTGTAGACCGCGCCGTTCTCGGCCGACCCCGGATGCTTCTGGGTGACACGTCCGACATCCTCCCGCATCGAGGTGTAGGAGGGTGCCAGCTTCTCCACGCCATAAGGCGTTTCTAGCTGCTCTTCGACCGCTCGGATCAGCCTTGCGCGCTTCTCCTCGTCGGCCGCTCCGCTCAGCATCGACCAGCCCTGCGGATTGATAAAGATGCGGCCTTCCCGATCCGCGCTGATTCCAAAGGCAACGCCTTCGTCCGTGATGCCGCGCGCATACCAATCGCCGTCCCACAAATGCTTGTTGACCGCCTCGTTCGTCTCCTCGGCGGCCATCCGAAACGCTTTGGCCGCTTCCGTACGGCCGCTGTTCTCGCAAATTTCGGACCATACCCGGAAGGCATAAGCGGTGGCGATGGTCAGCCATCCGGAGACGCCTTTGCCCTTGTAACCGACCATGTTCATCGGGTCGCACCAGTCGCCCTGCTTAATAAAGTTCAGGCCGCGCTCGTCGCGGTCGTTCATCAGCCAATGCATCGCCCGGTGAATATGCTCGTAGACGGATTCCGTCTTGAAATCGTCCGCATAGGGTACCTGTTCTTCTAAGATGGTATAATCGTTCGTCTCGTCCAGATAAGTGCTGAGGCATATCGGCAGCCAGACGCAGTGATCCGTATGCGGAACCTGGTTGATGTATTTGAGCTCAGCATCCTTATGCAGGATGATGCCGTCTGGCATAGCCCCACTTGCATTCTGCTGGCTTAGCGCGAGCAGGAAAGCCTCGCGAGTAGTCTGCGGCTTAATATAGCTCATCCCCATGTGGTCTTGAAGCAAGTTGCGGGTCTGGGGGTCAGTCGTCAGGCGGTTCGTTATGCCGTGATAGTACATCTGGCGCGGCAGCCAGTGATTCACAAAATTGTCGAGATCCCGATCCGGTGTCGAAATTTCAATGCAGCCCTTGCCCTCCCGAATGTAAGCATCGTATTCCCGCTCGGCCAGGGTGAAGCCATCTTCGCCGGCTGCATTTTGACTTAAGAACAAGCTGCCTCGAATTCGTGCGATCTGCTCCTCGTCCTGGGCCGGACCGAATGCGAACCGATAGCCTTCCTCTTCGTCAGGCTCAAGCTCGATACGATACTGCATGACAGCGGTCGGCGTTTCATACAGCGCATCGCCTTTGGCCAGTTCCTCGCACTGAATCGCAGAAGGCATCATAATGCCACCTTCCCCTTCGAAGGCTTCCTGGTTCACTTCCCAGGCCAACGGCGCCCGCTCCGCGATCAGGAACGTCTTGTCGCTGAATTCCTTGATCTTGTCATAATCCTGGTATTTCTGGTATGGGGTAACGCTGGAGCAGACAATGGCCTGCAAATCCTCCCGGTAAAGCCCGGACTGGTTCATCCAGGACATATAGCCCACCGTAAAATATGGATAAATACTGAGCTTCCGGCTCTTCTGCGAAAGATTCTTCACCTTGATCCGCCACAACTCCATGGGCTCTTCCTTCGGCAGGCTGAGGCTCATTTCAATCAAGATGCCCTTCAGCTCCACTCTCCAGACGATCCTGCTCTTGCCGACGGCAAACGTGTAGCGATCCGTAGGAACGCGAACCGGCTCATACGGAGCCGAGAAAATTTCGCCGCTCTCCTCGTCCTTCACGTACACGAAACGGCCCGGATGATGGGCATAGTACGGCTGTTCGGGCTGCATGAACGTCTTAGCCTCCAAATTGGGCGCATGGGAGTATTTGGCCGGCTCCGGCTGCATGAACTGAGCTACCGCGTATCCTCGGCAGTTCATATGGATCATCATCTTCTCGTTCCAGAGAAACCCTGAAGCCTTAGGTAGAAGCGTAGGGCTTGTCAATTCGTAATACTCGTTGTCATCCGTTGCTCTGATTATCATGGTCATACCTCGTTTCCATAAAATTCATAACGAGTTCCAGTTCATTATATTACATGGAATCCAGAATTTGAAAACGTTTAATGTACCGATCTCATGTGTCAAAGATATACGAGGATATTTTGATAATTTTGTAAGCGCTTTATTGAGATTTGTCTAAATTTAAGCTATAATTTGTATTGTTAAAATTTTCTTAATCATCCCAGGAGGTTATCATATGAAGGCACTTATTTTTGATGAGAAGAACAGTATAAAAGTCGTGGACAAAGACAAGCCGTCTATTCAAAAACCTACGGACGTTATCGTCAAGATGACGAAAACAACGATTTGCGGATCGGATCTACATATTCTGTCAGGCGACGTTCCGGCCGTTACCGCTGGCCGCACGCTGGGCCACGAGGGCATCGGCATTGTCGAGGAGGTCGGCTCGTCCGTCAATAATTTCAAAGTTGGAGACCGTGTGCTGATCTCCTGCGTTACAGCCTGCGGCATATGTGAGAACTGCAAAAAGGGCCTGTACGCCCACTGCAAAGACGGCGGATGGATTTTGGGCCACTTAATCGATGGCACGCAAGCCGAATACGTACGGATTCCGCATGCCGACAACAGTTTGTATCCTATTCCGGAAGGTGCCGACGAGGAAGCGATGGTCATGCTCAGCGATATTTTGCCTACCGGTTTCGAAATCGGCGTGCTGTTCGGGAAAGTGAAGCCTGGGGATACGATTGCGATCATCGGCAGCGGCCCCGTAGGCATGGCGGTACTGCTCACTGCCCAGTTCTACTCTCCCGCCGAAATCATCATGGTCGACCTGGACGACAATCGCCTGGAAGTCGCCAAGAAATTCGGCGCCACCAAGGTAGTCAATTCTTCCGATGGCAAAGCGTACGAGAAGATCATGGAACTTACCCATCAAAAAGGCGTTGACGTGGCAATCGAAGCCGTCGGCGTTCCGTCAACCTTCCTGCTCTGCCAGGAGATCGTTTGTGCGGGCGGACGGATTGCGAATGTCGGCGTTCATGGAAAGAGCGTCGATCTTCACCTCGATAGACTGTGGATCCGCAACATCACCATCACGACGGGACTCGTCGGCACCAATTCGACGCCTATGCTTCTGAAGACCGTCACTTCCGGGAAGATCAAACCGCAGCAGTTGATCACGCATCATTTCACGTTCAATGAGATTGAGAAGGCTTATGACGTATTCAAAAATGCGGCAATGAATAAAGCGCTCAAGGTCATGATCTCCAACGAATAAACGTCTGCTATTAACGAATGCGAAAGCTGCACAAAGGGTTGATCGGATGAATCCGTTCAATCCTTTTTTTGCCTAATAGGGCTGCCAAAAAAAGACCCTTCCGTCCAAACAAAGTGAACCCGCGCTGCTCGTCCCGATGGCAGCAAAGCCGCTTCGCTCAAACAATTTGGCGCTCACAGCATCCCATGCATTGGGCAGCATCAGCACGTCAGTCCCGTGATGAAGCCTGCGCAACTGCTCCGCCTGCCCTCTCCTCTTTTCGTTCATCTACCAACAACACCCCTTCGGTCGGTTTAAACCTCCGTGCCTTTCGCGTCTTCCATACTGATGGAGAACAGCTCGTAGAAAGCGACATGTCCTTGCGGGGTAATCGTCAAGGCCCGCGTTGACGGCACCCGCTTCACCCAGCCCTTCGCCAGGGCGTGTTCGGCAATAGCCGCTCCAAGCGCTCCCGCCACATGATTCCGGCGTTCACTCCAGTCCAAACAAGGCCGCACGAGCGGGCGTTTGCTTTGTTCCACCTGGGTCATATCCAGACCTAGCCGTTCAAAAAACTCGTGACCTGAGGATGTGAGGATAAAGCTTTGATCCTGCGTTAGCTTTACCCCAAGCAGCCCAGCCAGATGATCATAGCAGGTTCGCGCATAGCGGATCGCTTTGGCTGACCTGTTTTTATCAAAATAAGACCATTTTTTGTACCTATTCGCACCGTGCAGCCCTCAAACAACCATGAAGCCACTAAAAAAGAGCAGCCCTCGGCTGCTCTTCCACTTCCAATATGGCACGATTGCCCGTACGAAACACGCTTACCCCATCAAACCAAAAACTCCGCCATAATTTGCTCGATATCGTAAGGAGTAACCCCTTTTTCCAGCGAAAATATCGTATCGGCCTGCTCCGGGGCTCCCACCAGTTTGCCTCTGGCCATGGCATGAAGCATAAACAAATCGTACAGATCCGGTTTTCGTAGTTCGATCATGGCTTTGCCCATCAAGACCATCCCTTTTTGATTGCCCTCGACATTATTGTAGTAATGAGGGTGTCTGGTTAAAGAAAGGTCGGTCCAGATCACTTTACGTTCCACCAGATCTATAATAACGGGGATTGCAATTTGCGTATCGGCGGTAACGTCGATCTTATTCGCCACCGTCGAAGGCTCGAAGATTTCGCCGGAGCCCGGTTTTTTGCGCATCATCCAGCCCACAAAGCATTCCGGCAGGTCGCAATAAGGCTGACTCGTAAACGAATTGAGCGTAGCCACAATATAACGTCCCCCATAATTGACGATGGAAGGGATATGCAGGTCAATGAACTCGCAGGCGCCTTGAGGGGCTGTTACAATATCCCCGCTATGCACGGCTTTATATTTGGTGGATCGCAGATTCGTATAAGAAATATGCTCTACATACTGCCAGTCATGATCATACATCACGGCGGACAAGTCAATGTCCACGCGGCCGGTCGGCTTGCCGTCAACGTCGCCCTCTTTCCACCAGTTGAAGAAACGGATCGTATCCCCCTCTGCCATCGGCACGCGGCTTCCGCGAACAATCGTATGCAGCGCCTTGCTCGCCGATCTCTGGGAGAACGGCACGTGATAGTCCTTCAATTGCGGTTCGACATAGACCTTCCCCAGCGGAGGAAGTGCGGAAAATCGCTGCACCAGCGCCTGCTCGCACAACTGCGCAACATCCAGGCAGATGGCCTCTTGGATCTCGGGAAGCTTATTGGGCAGCGCAAAGGCTTTCGCCACATTTCCTTTTGGGAAAAAGACGCGAAGGTTCTGCTTCTCTTGTCGGCGCGCAAAATGGTTTTTCACCTGCAGCAGTACCGGTGTCGATACCTGATCCACGATCTCTCCGAACGCCAGCACCACATATTCCGGGTCCTCGGCAGTTCTAAGCAAGTGATCCAATCTTCTGGCGAATTCGCCCGGGCGCTGCGTCAATAAATCGATAAGTGTCCAGACATTTTGATATTGGAAGGCCAGTTCAACGCTCCCGTTAAAGGTCGTGAAAGGCTTGCTATTGCGCAAAATATCAAATGCTTCCTCACACCGGGGGAACCGATGCTTATATTCTGAAGGGTGCAAAATTTCACCTAAACGAATCCAACGCTCCTTATACCGGAGCATATCCTCCGTAATCTGGCCGCATTGCTCCAGCAGACCAAGCAGCAGCCTTCTTTCGCTCCGTTTAAATTTACGGAAACGCGAAGCCTCGGCCAGGCTGACATCGCCATCCGACCAAGCTACAGCGAGACGAAGGACATCTGATGCAGTATTAAAATACTGACCGATCAGCGCCAGATTTGCCTTGTCGTGCTTCAACAAGGAGGCTGCTACAAATCCCACATTCTCCTTAAACGGAATCTCGGAAGGCAGAATGGCATTCAGTTCATGCGGGTCAGTGTCCTGAATGGCCGCTTCGATATCTTTTTTGTCCGTCTCGGAAATGGAGACCTTTGCTTCAATCAACTGGCGGATCATAACCTGAAATTGTTCCTTGCTTCCGAGGTCAATCACCTTCAGTTTTACATGCTCCAGCAGGGGCTCTCTATCAAACTGCTCATTTTCAGGAAATTCCAAAGAAAGATAATGATAAATGGCATTCAGATAAAGGTCTACATCATCCGCCTGCATCACTTCCAGCGGGAATCCGGGATACATCGGCTTGTAATCCACGTGAGCCCCAACCATCACTCTTAAATCGGCGACAAGTGAGCGATACAGCATTTCAAACTGCTCTCTGGATAAGGTGCGCACGGCGCGCATCAACTGATGCGAAAACGTGAACCCAAGATATTCGATATTTTTCAGGGCAGTGGCCAAATAAGTGTCAGGGAGCTTTTTCTCCCCTTGTCCTTGGTCCACAATCAGTTTGTTTGCTCTTCGTAAATAGATCGTGTTTATCATCATAAAAAAGAGTCCAGGAAAGCCATATCCCTAATACGTTTAAGGTTGTAAAAGAAGGAAGGAATATGATAGCCTGGACGCCTCCTCTCTGAAAGAAGTCCTTCAGGGAAGCTGCGACCCTAATTCGGCCAATGAAGTAGAAGGAAGGATCGGAATAGCCTGAAGGTCAAAGGCTCAAAGTCCGTGACCCGAACCTTTGATGTACTTATCATCGCAGAGAAAAGGCTGTTCCAACAGGGTAAAAGTATTACGACTTAGAATTATCTTCCTCATACCGCATTCCTAAACCACCAAGCACACCAATATTGTTAGCATCCTTAAGTTCCTCATTTTTATTGGTCACCACATCTACATTGAATGCCGCTGCCTATTAGCTCACTCCGCCATTCTTGCTCCAAAAAGAAAGGTATAATGAAAGCAGAGGCACTCGAAGTATAGAAGAACATGATGGCTTATTATGAGGAGATGATGGATCATGGGACTTCTTCATCACGACGTGACGGTGCTAAACTTCGATCATCTATACGAGCAGCAGCCTGAATTGTCTGAGCGAGCCGATGAATGGATCGACTTGACGAACATCCCTGCTACGAATTTGTGCTGCACGCGGGAAACGCTGGCAAAGATACGACGTCGCCTGACTGACCGCAAAACAAGCGGTATCACCTATATCGGTAGCGGGAATTATCATTACGTCTCTTACGCTTTTCTTAGCGAGATTGACCGACCGTTCAGCCTCATTTTGTTTGATAATCACACCGATGCCAAACGATCCAACCAACTGCCGGGAATGTTAACTTGCGGCTCATGGGTGGCCGAAGCGATCTCACGCCTCCCCCTGCTGCAGCAGGTCGTCTGGATCGGCGTTCATTCGGACCTGCTGTTTTCTGATCCCGCCATTCGTTCAAAAACTCTGCTCTTACCGGACTTAAAGGATCCCGATCAACTACTGTCGTCGATTATCGCTGACGAGATCTACATCAGCATCGATAAGGATGTTTTGGTTGAAGCAGATTTCGTCACCGAATGGGATCAGGGCAATATGCGCCTGAAACAACTGATCATGGCCCTACACTCGCTGGTCATGAACAAAAATGTCCTTGGCATCGACGTTTGCGGTGAGCTCAGAGTTTCCACCTCCGACGTATTTAAGTACTCCAAACAAATCCGCCTAAACGAAAGAGCCAACCTGGCGATCTTGGACACTATTTAACGGGTGAACAAAGCTTGTTGTCCATGGGCGAGGGCCGTCCGGCGTTTTTTTTCACTTCTTGTGCAAATGTTCACAAATACTACACAGGTTCGGATGGTTACGCCTTCTGGATAGAGTACCTTGCTGCCGATATACCCAATATCCACCCCTATGGAAATTATTCCAGGGGAAATTTTAGATTTGGAGGATGTATTCAAATGGCAAAGGCATGGACAGTACAGGTTGATGGGGCAGCTCATGAAGTGCGCTACCAAAAAGGATTATTCAAATCCAAAATCATCGTTGATGGCGTAGAGACCCCCGTAAAGAGTAAAAGCGCATTTATTCAACTCATCGACGAGCCTATCCATATCGGAAGCAAGACGATGAATCTGACGGCAATTGGCGCAAAAACGGATTTAGCCGTCGATGGGGTCTATCAAAATTCCGGAGATCCTTATATTCCACTCAGCAAGATTCCTAGCTGGGCCACGGTTATTACGATTATTCTTCTTGTATTCGGTTGGTTCACCGGTGGCATTATCGGTATTGTGCTTGGATTATTAGGCGGTGCGGTCGTTCTATCGAATTCGATATCCATTAAAAGAAGCAATACTCTCCCCATCTGTTTGGTGATCACCTTCGCCTTTGCAGCCTTACAAGTTGCATACGCTGTTCTTCTGGTTCAACTCTTGTATTAATTCTCGACTATACATATAGCTCCAAAAAAATAAGCACCCGCTATGGGTGCTTTTTAATTCTCAAATTACCGTGATCCTCAATTATCGGAGTATTAAATCCGTAATATCTCTTCGCATCGTTTGAGGAAATTGCTGTTTAGGTTTACCTATACGCACAAACATTTGAATGGTACCACCTTTGGGAGCATATTCCTTGTGGATTTGAGTATACTGTTCTTTCATTTCCCCATACTCTTCTATAACCTGGCTAGGCGGCTGCATAACCAGACCTAATGAGTGTGCGGTTAGAATCAGTCTGCTGTAGAGCATTCCACTTTTAACTTGCTCCATCCGACTGTTGTCTTTGGTTATAATCATGGCATAAGCAGGTGTGTTATCTACTGCGGTACGTGTAGATTTTACATACAGATCGGCTGAAGTTTTCTCGTTGTTCATCGATGGAAATAGCGTAATAAGGCCCTGCATAACATGTTTCATGATTCCTGTCGTCCCTTGTCCTTCCAAGGAGAACCCGTATCTATACTTATTTTTTTCATACTCATTTGCACGAAATACCTCTGCCGATTCCTGACTTATACGATGAATACCTGATTCGATTTCCGCCCCTTTCATCGCATAGTCCCCTAGCTTTTGAAGACTTTCTGGGTCCTGAAAAATCTTTATGTTCATCTCTTGATCCGTATTTATAGCTAATAAATCATTGATCTGGTCTGAAGATAATGGTGTTTTCTCGTACGCCGCCCGATTTGTATCCGGCAAAAACATATACTTATAAAGAGGATGGTTCTTCGCTTCAACCTTCGTAATCGAAATTTTTGCTACCGGTTTATTCTTCATGCTCTCAGCAAGCGCTTGCTCGTTATACTCACCATCCGGAAATAGTGTGATATCGGTCCTATAGCCTAACTGTTTGCCTGCAATCCTTACATATTCCAGAAAAGTACCTTGCGAAACCATCGTTTGTCTAGCCATTGGATCTACCTCTAGGGTCAAGCGTTCACTGTCTGCAAATAAATAAAAAACCTCTTTATCGGCGTCTAATTTAATCTTCCAAGGCTGCATATTATGGCCGTTAGCGGCTAACAGCCCATGAGCGGCAAGCTGGATTCTCGGATCCTCGAATTTTTGAGAGTAACTCTTCTTCCAGGGCTCTAAGTATTCCGGTTTTGTAAAAACACCGCTTGAGACAAACAATGCAGCACAAGCTGCAATGAGTAGAAGGCCAATGCTAGAGAGTAAAATGGTCATTCTATGTTTACCCCTTTTATTTTTCATATTGCTTACCTCGTGATTCCGATTGTATGGACCGGACTAATGTATCGATGCCCTCTAGCAGCAATTCCTCTGAATCCCTCTTGTGATAATGCTGGATATAATTCCTTTTTTTAATTAACGTATTAAATAGGCCGAGCGTACACGACCATAACACGATAGCTGAATTAACGACATCTAGATCGCTGCGGATAACCCCTTGTTCAATGCCATTTTTTAAAGCAGAAGTCAAGTAGGCGAACATCTTCTCTCCGAGTAAATAACATTCCTCTTTGGATTGATCAGGTACTCCATTCACGAAATCCCGTTCACCATTTTCATACTCCATAATGGCTTTGAAGTAGTCTGGATACTCCTTGCTGAATTGATAAAGTGTTCTGGCAAACTGCTTAAGTTGATCTAGTGCGTTCACTCCGCTCACTTCGTCAACAGGTGCTTCCATCATCTGAATAAGCTTTCGGTATCCTCTTACCATGATCTCAAAGTACAACTGTTCTTTACTGTTGAAATAAACGTATATGGTCCTTTTGCTAAATTCAGCCTCCCTCGCAATGTCCTCTATAGTAGCCAAATCATATCCTTTTGAAAAAATTACTTTCTCGGACGCATCGATGATATCGTTTCTACGAACTTCCTTTTCTTTTTCCTTGCGTTCATTGACTCCCATATCGATTCACTTCACTTTCATTTGGGTGCATTAAGGTAAACTATCAGTTTACTATAATACACAATAGTATACCTACTGCTGTTTGTAAACCATTTTTCACTTTAACAGCGCATCAACTAAGTCCAAATGCCAATACGCAAAAAAGGCCCCTTTATCAAGAGGCCCTTGTTTACAGCTTATAATTTTACCGTTTTGTTTAACTCAGTCTCGATTTCGGTTCCAGTTAGCTGAGAAAACATCCGCTTTACCATCTTGGCGAAGTTCCCGGTTTCCCAATATTCGGCCGCTTCAGCCTTGATTTTAATCAGAACCAGATTCGGATCGTCGATAGAGCTGTCCAAAAACTTGCCATAGGCCGGGTTCCAAAACTGCATGAGTTTTTCCCGGTTCTCCACCAGCTCGGCCGTCCCGCGGATCGAAACGTAGGATTTGCCTACATACGACACATTTACGCTCGGATTTTCCCGGAGCTGGCGATATTTGTCCGTGTTCTCCTTCGTCAGAAACCAGAGATCGCCATCAAACTCCACCTCCTGAGTTTTCATCGGACGTGATACCAATCCTTCATCCGTGAGAGTCGTTAGCATCGCGACCTCAATCCCTTTGATCAAGTCCCGGACTGTTTCTACGGCTTCCCGGTGCGCTGTGTGATCGTTCTTCATGACTTGTTCACTCCGTTTTGAGTTATTTTTGATCCGCCTTCCCCTTAGGTTAAGCAGAAAAAAGTAAAAATAACCATGCCCAGCCAGAGTGATTCACTTTGATTCAATGATCTCTCTCAAGATTTTTATAATGATTGATTTTTTCCTCAATATTCCCTAGATACTTTTGCATTTGCTGGAGCTGCTCAATAACGTTCTCCCTATGGTCTTCTAATAATTCACGTCTTGAAGCTACAGTCGATTCGCCTTGGCTGCGTAGGTCGGAAAATTGTTTCATTTTGTGGATTGGCATCCCTGTAACACGTAAACGAATTAGAAAATCGATCCATGATATGTCGGCTTCCCGATACTGACGGTATCCATTTTCGTCACGACTTACTTCGTTCAGTAATCCGATTTTCTCATAATAACGTAAAGTGTGAGTGCTCAGACCCGTTATTTTCGACACTTGTTGAATATTATATGTTTTTTCCATACACCAATTATACATTTTGAACGCTGTATCATTTATATCCAATTTCGACTATTGCATTAGAGCGCGCTCTAACGTGTAGAGTTAGTGTCGTTAATGAAATATTTTTTTTCGGAGGTAGTTAATGATGACAAATGAACGTTATGAACGTGGTTGGAAAAAGCTAATGGAGGTTGATGGAGAAGGGGGAGAACGTGTCATTTCATCTCTTGAAGACATTGCGCCAGACGTGGGTAAATATATCGTCGAATTTGCCTTTGGAGATATTTACACTAGGGAAGGGCTAAATTTAAAACAACGGCAGCTTGTAACTATAGCATCCTTAACGACTCAAGGCGGATGTGAACCGCAGCTTACCGTCCATATTAATGCCGCTCTTAATGTCGGTCTTTCTCCAAACGAAATCATTGAAGCGATTATACATTGCACCCCATATACTGGATTTCCAAAAGCCCTCAATTCCATTTTCGTAGCCAAGCGAGTATTTGAAGATAGGAACCTAAAGATTTCGAAGTAATGGCCTACATGGCATTAAGGGTAGGATTTATGCGGAGCATAGTGAAACCTACCATTACAAGCGTTCCTAATAAAGGGGGGAACGCTTGTGGTGCTTGGCTTCCTACTTCGCTCAGGAAAAATTAACAGGGAGAGGTTCGCTCAGAAGCAGTTCATTCTCCTTGACGATCGAGTCATAAGCCAATATTCGCACACCTTGTTGCGAGGCTTCAAATAAAGCATCTGCCAAAGCCGAATCCATTGCACGATGAGGCGTAAATGAGCGGCAGCCTTTCATCTGCACCACAAACAAGATGGCACCGATGTATCCCTCCTGGGCAGCCTTTGCCATTTCAAGCACATGCTTCGTTCCTCTGGCCGTCGGTGCGTCCGGAAACATAGCGATTCCGTTCTCCTCCAACGTTACGCCTTTGACTTCCACAAACCCCTTCTCATCGCCTTTTTCAAAATAAAGATCGAAGCGAGAATCGCCGTAAGTCACTTCGCGTTTGACCGAATCTACCAGGCCGAACTCCACCAAATTCCCCGCCCGGAGCGCCTCAAATGCAGCAGCATTTGGAGCTTGCGAATCCACGTTCACCCACCCGCCATGCTTGGCTGCCGCGATCAACGAAAACCGGGTCTTCCGGTTAGGGTGGTCACTATGCTCCAACAAAACCTCCGTTCCCGGTATAAGCAGCTCTTTCAAGCGGCCGGTATTCTTGATGTGTACCTGCTCCATGGTCCCGCCGATGGTTACCTCGGCAATAAACCTGTTGACTCGCCGAACCAGCGAACCATGAACAACCTTCCCATACTTCATATCTTCACTTCCAAGTCTGCATTTTCTACATTTTAATATATTTTAATAAGGAGAGATGCCGTTACCCTTATCTCTCATTTACATATTGTAAAGTGAGTTGTTATTAATCATTTTAGGATAAGGGGAGCGATGTAATGGAAGCCAGCCCAAGAAACTCTATAAAAAAGCAGGGAGTTTCCATTATTACCTGCACGAATCGCCAAAACTATCTAAGAAATCTGTTTAATAATTACAGCAGACAGCACTATTCAAAGAAAGAACTCATCATAATTGTTAATAACAATAAAATACCTCTTGCACCCTATCAAAAGTTGGCTAAAAAGTATAGAAATATACACATCTTCCGCATTCCGGGACATGTCTCTCTCGGTGCTTGTTTGAACTACGCCGTCAGCAAAACGAAATACAGCTACATTGCCAAGTTCGATGATGACGATTACTATGCCCCCTATTACTTGACGGATAGCTTGAATGTATTTCAAAGAACAAAAGCCGATGTTATAGGAAAGCGGGCACATTATATGTATTTACGTGGATCAAAAACTCTGATCCTTCGTTTTCCACATGATGAGCATCGCCCTGTAACCAAACTTCCAGGCGCTACACTTGTCATTAAGCGGAACGTATTAAACAACGTTCGGTTCCCCGATCAAAACGTTGGTGAGGATGATCTTTTTTGCATAAGAAGTAAGAGGAAGGGGTACAAGGTTTATTCTGCAGGAAAATATAATTTTGTCGCCATACGCAGAAAAAACTCATCAAACCATACGTGGATTATTAGCGATAAGGAACTTTTAGCCCACCATAAAAAAGTTCCCGGCGTTAAGAATTACAAGAAATTTGTACAAAGAAAACCCAAAGGTGTTCTTTAATGGCGAGTCCAGGCACTTCGCGTGATAAAAATGCCGTTTCCATCATCGTTTGTACCAAACGGCGGCATTGCATGGACACCCTTTTTCATAACTACAGCAGACAGAATTATCGGAATAAAGAGCTTATCGTCATATTAAATAAGCAGAATCTGAGGGTGAACGAGTATAAAAAAGCTGCAAAGCAATATAAAAACGTAAGGATATATAGTCTACCGGAGCATATATCGCTAGGCAAATGCCTAAATTATGGAGTTGCCTTATCTAAGTACGGCCTAATTGCAAAATTTGACGATGACGATTATTATGCTCCGGGTTATTTGGCGGATAGTGTGCAAACCATGTTAAAGACAAACGCTGATATTGTAGGGAAACGAGCCCACTATATGTATCTGAATGGGAAAAAGCAGCTTCTGCTCCGTTACCCACACCAGGCCAATCGATATGTGCCCCTTGTTCAAGGCGCAACCCTGCTCGTAAAACGGCACGTATTTGATCGGGTCAGCTTTCCAAACCGAAATCAGGGAGAATGTGTAAAATTTTGCTCCATCAGTCTGGCCAAAGGCTTTAAGATTTATTCCGGTAACCCATACAACTTCCTTGCCATCCGCCGGAGGAACTCTATAGATCATACCTGGATCGTCAGCGATAAAGCGCTCTTGACGAGGAATGTTAAAGTGCTGAAAGTGACCAACCCGAAAAGCTTTGTAAGCCGTAGTTGAACCTGAGACTCAGAACCAACTCTCATGCAGCAAGGCGATCCCCGTCTGGATTTCTTCGATCGTCAATCCTCCGAAACCTAGTAAAAAAGTTGGCCATGTGTAAGGATATTTGTCCTTCTTATACCAAGTCTCGCGAAAGCTCACAAGATGAATCCCGGCCTGGTTGGCTTTGTAAAGCAGCTCCTGTTCCGATTCGTCTGAATGGACCTGCATGACCAGGTGTAAGCCGGTTTGCCCTTCCCATACCTCGGCCTTCTCTTGAAAGCAGGTCTGGATCGCTTGCACCATCGCCTTGTATTTTTTCCGATAGATCTCTTTCATGCGAAAGCGGTGTTGTTCCCAATGCCCTCGCTCCATAAAGAGCTCCAATGTTTTCTGTTCAATTCTTGAAGTGGTTTGCTGGAAGCTGTTTCTACTATCGTTATACGCTAAAAGTAGATGAGGTGGCAAAATCATATATCCGATATTAATCGCAGGCGACAAACTGCCATGAAACGTGCCCATATAAATAACCCGTTCCTCCCGGTCCAGGTTTTGCAGGGAAGGAATCAAGTCGCCGGCATACCGGAATTCGGATAAATGATCGTCCTCAATAATATACGCGTTATGGGAGCAAGCCCATTTCAGCAAATAAATACGCTCCTGGATTTTCATCAGGCTCCCGAAGGGATATTGAAAAGACGGGGAAGTAAACACAATACTCGCTTTGGAATGATCCAACTCCCCCCGATGGAATCCGTCGTTTTCCAACGAAATCGTCTCAATCTTACATCCATAGCTTTCAAACAACCCGGTGACGGCGGAATAACCCGGCTCTCCAACGGCGATCCTCTTTCCCCGCAGATCAAGCAGGTTGCTGAGCAGCAGCAGGAGAACTTGAGAATGGGAGCCGATCACAATTTGCTCCGCCGTACAATGAACCCCTCGCACCCGCCTAACATACTCCGCAATTTGAACTCTTAAGCCCCTCTCGCCTTGCGGATCACCCGTATTCAAAATCTGGAACGCATGGTCATTCAACACTTCATTCATTAATCGTCTCCAAGTAGCAACTGGAAAGTGGTGAATATCGACATGGTCCAGATGGAAGCCATACGGATACGAAGCATGATGCTGCGAGCTAGGCAGATGGGGAGGCATTTTTTTGCGCATATAGCTCGTATCGATTTCTTGTACGTAGTAACCACTTCGCGGCAAGCTCTCTATAAGTCCTTCCATGACAAGATGGTCATACGCTGTTTCAAGCGTCGCTTTATTCACACCTAACTGCTCAGATAACCGGCGAATCGAAGGCAGCGAGGTATGAGGCTTAAGTCGCCCCTCTATGATCTCCTGTTTGATCTTGTGATATATCTGCATATACAGCGGAACCGAGGCATTTCGATCCAACGGAATCAACAACTCATTCATGCTAATCTCCTCTATCTATACTCCTGCACAGCCGTGGGCTCCATTCTAGAACTTTTTCTCATCCAGAGGAGCGCAGCCCCACATACTAGAATAATACAGCCGGCCACCATCATAAAGCTATTCACCATACCGGCCCATTCCATCATAAACGCAGCCAACAGACCCGCGCCAGCCTCTCCTATAAAGGCCACCGTTGAAAAGAAGCTGAATACCTGCCCGAGCTTCTGCTCCGGCGTGTATTTTTGGATCATCAGGACCATGGGCAGGTCAATGAAAGCTTCCATTACTCCGGTCAGCAAAGCGAAGACACCGGCCAAATAGAGATTCGGTGAAAGCCCAATTCCCATCAATCCAAGTCCCCATAACATGCACGCCGCCATAATTAAGCGGGCATACGAGGATGGCATCGTTATTTTCCCTAAGATAAAAGCCCCCACAGCGCTTCCAATACCGAATAAGGTCAATAGGATTGAAAAGCCCTCCGCTCCCGTATGCCAGTGTTGATCGGAAACGACCGGCAAACCGATTCGCTCCATACCGGTAAAAAACAGCAGCACGATGCCAAATATGATAATGGAGAGCAATAGATTCGGTCTCGTTTGCAAAAAGGTAAACGTTGATTTTAATTCCTTCAAAAGATGTACCCCTTCGGAACCCTTCTTCTGTTCAAGGTGCAGTGGCATTACAAATGCTAAAGGAACCAGCATGAGAAGCAGCAGGATCAAGAAAATCCACGATTCGGAAAGATGCGTCAGTAAAACCCCACCGCAGATCGGGGCCATCGTTCGGGACAACTGACCGCTTAACTGAAATAGCGCATTTCCCTGCTGCCACAAAGACTCGGGTAAAGTTGCGGATACCAGACTTCGGATGGCCGGGCTATAAAAGCAGCGAAACGTCACGATAAAAAAAGAAGCCAAAGCGACATACCAGATCGACTCCAAATGAAATGCAAACATCGCCACAATAGCAGCCATCATCAAACCGGTACCAAGCTGATTTCGCAGGATGAGCTGCTTCTTATCCCCATGATCGGCATATACCCCGCCCACCAAGCCGAAGAACAAATAAGGGATCGCACTGCTCTGCACCACTACAGCGGCCTCAAAGGAATTCGCCGACATTCGATAAGCTAACCAGAACAGCACCACTTGGAAAATGGTAAAGCCGAAGCCAGTCAGCGTGTTAGACACCAAGACAAAAACATAGTTTCGGTGTTTGAGTAGATCCTTATAGCCTGCCATATTCTCTTGCTTAGACATATAGACTCTCTCCCTTTCAATTCTCTAGGAAGAGCATAAAAAAAGTTGTACCGCTTGAAACGGTACAACTTTTAAATATTTTAGCGGGTCAGTTTCCATACCCATCATTTAAGTCTTATGAGAACTGCCAGCTGCTTAAGCTCATATTCCCAAGCTGATAGCTGCGATGAAGCAGTTTTGCTTGACGGGTCTTGTCCCCAGCTCCCATCGCCAGCAGCAAAGGAATAAAGTGTTCATTCGTTGGTACGGCCTCTTGGGCATAAGGAGCTAATTCTCTGTAATGGAAAAGCGAATTGGTATCCCATGCTTCCAGCTTGCTCTGCAACCAGTTATCAAAATCTAGGGCCCAATTGTCAATGCCACCCGCCTGCCACTTCACCTTCCATAAATTATGAACGGTACCGCCGCTGCCAATAATAAGAACGTCTTGTTCTCTAAGGTCAGCTAATGCTTTGCCAATTTGATACTGCTCCTCATTGGTGAGATGACGGTTCACGGACAAAGCGACAACCGGAATATCCGCCTCAGGGAAAATCAGCTTAAGAATAGCCCAGGAGCCGTGATCCAGCCCTCTATTCTCGTCTAATGTGCTCTGAATTCCATCCTTCGTAAACAACGACTGGATTTGTTCACTCAGCGAACGGTCGCCGTTGGCCGGATAGGTCATTTGGTAAAGCTCATCTGGAAAACCGCCAAAGTCATAAATCGTGTCGTAAGTCCCTTCCACGGCGCCAATGGTTTGCACACGTTGCTCGTAGTGGGCGGAAAAAATAACGATCGCTTTTGGTTTTTTAGGCAGGCTTGCTGCAAATTTTTTTAAAAAGTCTGTATATTCGTGATTTTCAATAACAAGAGAAGGTGCGCCATGTGCGATAAAATAAGCTGGCATCATGGGAACTTCACTCCTTTCGTGTATGCCCGCTGGCATCAAATTTTAACCACTCTATTAAATCCCTTTGATTTTCCTCAGATACTCCATGACCACTCGGGTAGGTTTTGAACGTCAACTGAGAAACTTTGTTGTTGAAATAGTCTGCCGTTTCATGACCGATTCGAATCGGAAAGACCGGATCGAATTCTCCGTGGGAGATAAATACCGAAACGTCCTTAACGCTTTGCAGCGTATATTCTGTCTTTACAAATTCGGGTACGTATCCGTTTAACGCCACGATTCCTTTAAGCTCCCGCCCCATCGTAAGCGCAAGCGTCAAGGACAAGATCGCCCCTTGGCTGAAGCCGAGCAAATAACGCTTTCCCGGGTCTACGGGGTAATTCTCTGTCACATAATGAATAGTAGCTTCCAACTGCTGAACCGCTGGATCAAAATGCTCCCGAAGGGGATTGCCAATACTTTTTAAGTCATAATATTGATATCCCGCTCCTGCTGTAAGATTGCCCCGAATACCGACAATGATAAAATCATCGGCTAAAGGCGCCACAAGACCATATATGTCTTTTTCATCGGACCCTTTTCCATGAAGCGTGAAGATCGTTGGGTATTTCTTGTTCGGATCCATATTAGAGGGCATTTGAATGTCATATTCATAAGCCGGTTTCATGTTAACACTTCCTCAAATGAATGGATTATGCTGAATTATTAGTAATGGAAATATATATTTTATATAGCTTATATTATACCTTTTGCACTAGCCTGTCCACTAAAAAATTTGTTAATATAAATATATAATTTGTATTACAAATATACTTTGAGGTGAAGACTTATGAATATCGGCTCCAGCATACGGGCCATTCGAAAACGGAAAAACATTACCATGGCACAAATCTGCGAGGAAACAGGTTTATCCCAGGGTTTCATGAGTCAGGTTGAAAACAACAAAACCTCACCGTCCATTGCCACGCTGGAAAGCATTGCGAAAGCTTTAAAAGTGCCTTTAGCTTATTTGCTTCTGCGGAAAGAAGAACGGATGAATGTTGTCCGCAATGGGGAACGACGCATTACAACAACCGGTACCGAAAATGTAAAAGTAGAGCACCTGAGCGCTACGAAAAACGTAAGAATGATGCTCGTTGAGTTCCCTCCCGGCACTTCGACCGGTGAAACGCCGCATGCACATGAGGGTGAGGAAGTACACTTTGTCATCAAAGGTAGGATTTATGCGGAGCACGGAGAAGATCAGGCTGAATTTTCAGAGGGAGACTCCTTCAGTTGGAACGCCTGCACGCCTCATTTCGTGAAAAATATAGGCGAGGATGTTGCCGTTGTTCTTGTATCCGTCTATACGGATACCGACTATTCTCAGACTTTCTTGTAATTACAAAGAGGATGGTACATTACCATCCTCTTTGTTTATATTCCTATCCGCCTGACTTCTTAGACTTGAAGAAAAGCTTTACGACACCGTAGCCAAGCAATCCCCCTGTGGTGTTAAGGATGAGGTCATCGACGTCAAAAGTCCCCATGAACAAAACCAATTGCATGCATTCCAGGCATAAGCTGAAGCCGAAGGAGCGAATAAGCATACCTCTAAAGGATATCTTCTGACCTTTAAGGATGAGGAGAAAGCCTCCAAAGGGCATAAATATCACAATATTCCCGACCAAGTTCACGAGATCATGGCTCGACAACCCCTGAATATTTTGCATTATGGATTTCAGCGGGATAAAATTGGCCAGCTGCAAATGATACACTATAGTATCGGGGTGCTCCGTGACCCTTTGAAGCTGCTGCCAAAGAAAGACGATATTTATCGAACCAAACTTAAATAGAATAACTTTGAATACGGCATAAATATATATGATAAATAACCCCGGAACGATAAAATCATGCAATAATTTAAATCGTTTCACTTTTTTCTCCCTCCCTCCTGAGATTTCCGTTAATTACTTCGGATACACCGTTACAATGACTCCATCCACGTTGTTTCCGGATATGTCATAGCGATGATTCGCAGGAACGTGAATGGTCTTTTTTTTGCCGACAGAATAATAGGCCACCTCGTATTTCTTCCCCTGAATCGTTGTCGATATGTGCTTTGTTTCTCTCAAGTAGTCTATGTATTCCTCCAATGTAAAACCCTTTTCCTGCATAATCACACTGTGCGGCAGCCCCACATAACGGAAATGCCAAGGTTCGTATTTAATTCCAGTGATGTTCGTTTTATCCTCGGGATACCGCAAAATAAACCCATATTTCCATGCGTTCTTTTTCAACCATTTTCCCTCAGCCGCCTTGCTCATCTCCTGTTTCGTCGATCCAATATCCAGAGACATCCCGAGGTTATGCTCGCTATAATTTGCCGGCAACGCCGTGTCGGAACCCATTTTATGATAGAGTTCTCTTTGTTCTTCGGCGGTTCGGTAACCACTACTGATCAGAAAGTGATCGACCCCGTCTTTTTCAGCAGCATCCATCATCTTTAAAAATTTTTCAGCCACGCTCTGCGACAGACGAATCTTGTTATTTAGCAAGCCATAACCTTCCACTAGCTCCTGATGCTCGAACAGATTGACCACATCGGATTTTACCCCCTGCTCATGTACAGGGTAGTCCCTGTTCACCAATAACAGATCACCTTCATATATCTGACCTTTCGTTACCTTTATAGCATTGCTGCTCTTTCCGGAAGGCCCCTGTTGAACCTCGCTATTTTCTGTTTGATAACCACCATCTGTATTTCCCTGCAACTGCTGAAACGCTACAACACCTAGCAGTAAAAATAAAACAATCCAAAAAAGCCACTTCTTCATCTTCATTTTCCTCCTTACTCTCTATATCAAGGATAAGGAAAATTTTTTAAAAAGAAGTAGAGAAATAATAACTTTTTTATTAAGCATTAAAAAAAGGCCACATGTGGCCTTTCGAGAGAAAAGAGTACTTCCTTATTTACTCGTTTTCGGGTAGTAGGAGTACCCTGGATACTTCACCACAGGCCACTTTTCCTTCCGCAATACGTTCATCAATTCCGGGCCTACATTCAAATTGTTCTCCACCAACTGATGAGGCGTGAGCGCCATCCACTGATTCAAGGAAACGTCCTCGAAGCGATCGCTCTTAAACATCTCCAGGAACCACAAGCTTTGGTCACCCTTGTTCTGAATGTAGTGTCCGAATGCAAACGGTACATAGCCCACATCCCCCGCGCGATAATCAAAAGTCCGGGCCACACCATTAGCTGCAAACACCGTCATGCGTCCCATACCCGAGATATAATACTGCCACTCATCATTGTTGGGATGCCAGTGCATTTCTCTCATTCCGCCCGGTTTAATCTCCACCAATGCCGCGGCAATTTGGGTCGAAATGGGGAAATTCGTGGAGTCGACGATCCGCACCGTCCCTCCCGGAGTGACCATCGGCTCCTGTGCAAGCAGTCGATGGGAAAAGGTTTGCGGAACCGTACCATAGGGATCGGCTACCTGCTGGCTTTCAAGGGAACCCGGTACATCAGCCTGAAAAATATACAGCTGTTCTGTTGGAATATGAGCAAAAGCGCTTGTGGGCACGCCAAAATTCGCCGACAATACATCCTTCGGTGTATGCGCAAACCAGTCGGAGATCGATAACGTATTGAGGTCTGAGAAGCTGCCGTCATCGAAAACGAGCAAAAACTCGCAGCCTTCCTCCAATCCTTGAATCGAATGCGGGACTCCGGGGGGAAAGTACCACAGGTCGCCAACGCCAACGTCAGCTATGAAGTTCCTTCCATTCTGGTCGACTGCCGTAATTCGTGCCCGGCCAACCAGCATGATCGACCACTCCGCCTGCTGATGCCAGTGTAACTCACGTACCCCGCCCGGCGTAAGAGCCATATTCACCCCAGCCAGTGTAGTTGCCGTTGGAAGCTCCCTAACCGTAATCTCTCGCGACCAGCCGCCATGATTTAACTGCATGTGGGCATCGGAGAATGAAAACCTTAAGTTGGGGATCATTCCGGCATCAGTGAGGGGCGGAACCAGCAGATCAGGGTTCTCCCGGTCTCTCATAATGTCACGTGGACCCAAATCCCACCAACCGGCGCCATCATTCCTGATCGGCTGCGGTATATCTCCCGTCGAAGCTGGATTAAGCGGTTTATTTTCCACAATATCGCTCCTCCTTCATACTAGCCACTAATCTAACCTATACGGTGTAATCGGAGGATATATGCGTATCCATTAAGCTGGAGGAGGCCAAGAGGATTTATTTGAAATTCACAAGGTAATTTGTGATACGGCTCGCCGCACTGGCTAACGTCATTCGGTCAAATCTCGTTTCTCATACTCGAAGGGTTCTTCACAAGAGTAGATATCATGGAAAAATCCCATGTACGGAATATCGTCTTCCAGACATTTAATGCGATAGGACAACTCCTCATCACACTCCGGCTCTTCGCCGTTATGCTGCATAACTTCAAATGCATCCAAAATCTCTTCCATGAGGTTAAGTTGTATGAATAGAGGTAATTTATCTAACATAGAGTCTTCGATCCGGGTCTCAGACCTGTATCCCTCAAGACATTTTTCAAAATATTCATCCATGAATTGCTTGCGTTTTCCAGCGTCCGGTTCAAATTGTATCCAGCCCATTCCGTTGGTCCAGAGAGCCGAAAGGTCAAACATATACCAACAGTTACATGAATTATCAAAATCATATACCGTGATTTGCCCGCTATTAAAATCTATCGCATAATTTCCATCGCTATAATCAAAATGGACCATACCGAAAGTCTCTTCGTTCCTGTCCAGTTCTGTTAATGTATTAAGGAGACCTACCAGCTTCTCCTTAAGCAAAGAAAAGGAATCAGGGATCAACTCCTCGAAATATTCGGCATTGAATTTATCAAAAAAGCTATACCGGGGATGGAGAGGCTTATAACCTTTTGATATTTGGTGTAGTTTCCCCAATACTTTACCGCAATTATAATAATATTCGGTAATTGGAGCCCCTTCTCGGTACTGATAGTTATTTTCTACAAGCATTTTTCCCTGGGCCTTTTTAAACAAGCAAATAAAAAAAGTGTGATTATTATGAGTAACCTCTTCCAGTAGATTTCCCTTTCTGGAGCTTATTACATCCGAGACACTTCCTCCATGCTCGAATAAATACCTGACGTATTCAAGTTCACCTAGAAAATCTTCCCGGCTTCTGTCATTTAAGAAGGCGATTCTTATTATTTTTGCCTCGGCGCCCTCTTTCTCGCAGGTATAAACCACATTACGTCCTCCATCATGTGCCTTAACCGGTTTAATATCATAGTCCTCTAATCCGTACAACGCGGATACTAATGGAAGTAAGTGGGCATCACTTATTTTAACAACCTCGTTATGATTAATAATATCTCCTCCAGTCAAACTACCTTGTTATGCATTGATATATAGCTCCTTTCAGCGATCTCTGCCTTATATCGTACCAAAAAATCCCCTTTATACTCCATGGACACTTTATATATAATAAAACACTACCAGAAACGCGGCTCTACACCTTGCTAAAACGAATTTCCATGGGTACAATTTCCATAACAATATCTGATAGGAGGAACTTCCAATGCATCTAAGTAAAGTCCCCCGTTAAGCCCGAGGTCCTCCATCCATGTGTCAGCAGCTCTTTAACCCAAATAAAACAAAGGGAGATGCACGCTAATGCACATGAATGGACCTGTGAATATTACTCGACCCGAAAGACTTCAAACCTGCCACGAAATTGCTTCGAAATTACACGAGGTATACGGAGAAAAAATCCTTGCCATTGGGGTTTACGGCTCTGTTTCCAGAGGTACTGACGGCCCTTTCTCGGACATTGAGATGTTTTGCGTACTACGTGAATCAAGCGAATCCGTAGATTTTAGCTATGAATGGTCGGCGGGGCCTTGGAAAGCAGAAGTGAATGTCTGTAGTGCGGACATTCTCCTTGAAACCGCCGCTACGGTTGAAGGAGACTGGCCATTGACGCATGGGCCATTCTTTACCCAACTAAGCCTGTATGATCCTGAAGGCTTTTTCCTGAAATTAAGTGAAGCTGCCGAATCGCCAATAAAGAAAGATTTCAGGCGGGCAATTCATGAAGTCCTTGTAGGGGAAATGTACGAGTTTATTGGGAAACTAAGAAATGTTAGTTTAGTTGGCCCTCATACCTACTTGCCATATTTGGCAGTGGAGTTTGCCCAATACGGAGCTATGTTAGTCGGGTTACACAACCAAAATCTTTTCTCGACGGGCTCAATGGTTTTACCGGAGGCATTAGAGCTGCCAAGTCGTCCAGAAGGATTCGACAATGTTGCCCGAATGGTTATGTCTGGAGAGTTAGCAGAACCGGCAAGGATCGTTTCAGCTTGTGAAAATTTCTGGACCGGTCTTGTGAAGTGGGCCGCCGAACATGATTACGAAATCAGTACAAAAAGAATCCCATTTTGACACATACTATAAAAAATCATGATTTTAAGAAGTCAAAGACCCCTTTCGACGAGGGGTCTTTACTTTTTGGAGTTTACTTCTGAATAGAAAAAAGCCAGTTGATATGACTCTTTTAAAAAAGGTCCGTTGATAAATACCGTTCCCCAGTATCCGGAAGTAACACGACAATCTTTTTGTTGTGGTTTTCCGGTCTTCTTGCGATTTGGAGTGCGGCAAATACCGCTGCGCCTGAAGATATGCCTACAACCAAACCTTCGCTCCGGGCTAATTGTCTGGCCGTATCATACGCCTCCTCATTTCTTACCTGGAGGATCTCATCGACAACGTCTCTTTTAAAATTATCCGGAACGAACCCGGCGCCAATGCCTTGAATTTTATGTGCTCCCTTTTTCCCTCCCGATAATACAGGAGAATCATACGGCTCAACCGCAATGATTTTTACAGATGGATTTCTTTGTTTAAGTCCTTCACCTACGCCGGAAATGGTACCGCCCGTACCCACCCCAGCAATAAAGATATCCACCTGGCCATCGGTATCTCTCCAAATCTCATCGGCCGTAGTCGTTTTATGGATTTCAGGATTGGCTGGATTTTTAAATTGTTGAGGTATAAACGAATTAGGAGTTTCTGCTGCTAATTCCTCAGCTTTCTTGATCGCACCAGCCATACCTTCATTGGCCGGGGTGAGTACTAATTCGGCTCCAAGTGCAAGCATGAGTTTTCTCCGTTCAATACTAAAGCTCTCGGGTAAAGCAATGATTAATTTATACCCTAAAGCTGCCGCTGCAAATGCGAGACCAACCCCCGTATTACCGCTTGTCGGTTCAATAATTACGGTATCTTGGTTTATAACCCCGCGCTCTTCTGCATCCTTAATCATGGCAAAGCCAATTCTATCTTTTACGCTGCCGGCTGGGTTAAAATACTCTAATTTGGCAATGATCTCCGCGGGGACTTGATTCTTTTCAATAAAGTTTGAGAGTAATAACAAGGGTGTATTCCCAATAAGCTCCGTTAAATTTCTGAAAATTCTACTCACTTTCATCCCTCCGATTCATTAAATCCGACTAAGTTAATCGGCTTTCTATCACAACAATACTACTTATGATAGATAAATACAAATCAAAAGGAAAAAAGATTGGAAATTGCATGGCGAGCTACGAAAAAATGGCCCCCCTTTAAAGGACGGCCATAGATGATTTTGATTCTATTGCTAGTTATGACTTGTTTCTTAACACACGCTCAATCCGCCGATCGGGCACGAACCAGATCACAGCAACCAGCACGAAGATTAAGCAGGAAACCCATGAATTGAGATATGCCACGATGATAGAAATCAGATAGAGCAACATGGAAAGCTTGCCTTTGACGTCCCTGCCCATGACGACCACAAAGTCTGAATCGGAGGAATGCTGTTTTAGAATTTCGTACTGCAGCCGCATATACGAAACAGCCGCTAACAACAACACGATACCGTATAACGCCGCAGGCGTCGCGGAGAAGTTGCTTTCTCCGATCCAAGCCGTAGAAAATGGGATCAGAGATAGCGAGAATAGCAATAACAAATTTATCCACATCAGTTTTCCATTTATGGTACGAACCGTGTGAAGAAGATGATGATGGTTATTCCAATAGATCCCAACATACACAAAGCTGACCGCATAGCTGAGGAACTTGGGCACCAGGCCAACCAACGAACTCCAGCTATGGCCCTCTGGAACTTTCAATTCCAGCACCATAATGGTAATGATAATGGCAAGAACGCCATCGCTGAACGCTTCCATACGATTCGCCTTCAACACATTCATTCCTTTCTTGGAAGGATTTTGGAATGTGTAGCTTTCGACGTAAGTTGTGAAATCCCTTCTTCTACAGCATAAGTTTCTTAGGTAAACGTCAATCTGATTTAATGAATAACCGGGGGCGGGGCATCAACTGATTGTTGCTTCTGCACGGGTACTTTGCTGCTTGCTTCCTTTTTTCTGCGATTCACCGAATACAAGGCAAATAATAGAATGAACCATAGAGGTGTCAGCAATAGGGCAGGACGTGTGTCTTTCGCAAAAAGCATAATGATCAGAATGATAGCAAACAACGCCAGGACAACATAATTAACGAAAGGTGTAAATGGTGCTTTGAATTTAGACGTTGCATGTAATTCCGGCTTTGTTTTCTTATACCGTAAATGGCAAACCAGAACGATACCCCAAACCCAAATGAAACAAATGGCGCTAATGGTGGTCACGATCCCAAAAGCCTGCTCCGGAATAAGCTTACTCAACAGAGCTCCCACGGACAGAACAATCGTCGAGATCAATAACGCATTACTTGGTACATGATTTTTGTTCAGCTTTGCAAAGCTGGATGGGGCCTGATCATTTTTTCCTAAATTATAGAGAATTCGGCTCGTTGAAAACATCCCGCTGTTACAAGCAGATGCGGCGGAGGTTAATACGACAAAGTTAATAATGCCCGCAGCAATTGGAATCCCGACTAAACTAAACGTTTTAACAAAAGGACTTTCTGATGCACTCAGCCCGGTCCATGGGTTAATGCATAACAGCGCGATAATTGCACCCACGTAGAAGAATAGGATTCTTAAAGGAATTTTATTAATCGCCGAGGGGATATTTTTTTCCGGATTGGATGTTTCCGCTGCCGATACACCGACCAACTCCACACCGACAAAGGCAAACACAACCATTTGGAAGGAAAGCAGGAAGCCTGAAATGCCGTTAGGAAATAGTCCGCCATGCCCCCAAATATTTTTAAGCGTAACCGCTCCGGCATCTGTCTTGAATCCAATCACCAGCAAAACAACCCCAATAGCGATCAAGGCAAGAATGGTCACTACCTTAATTAAAGCAAACCAGAATTCCAGTTCCCCAAAATTCTTTACGGTTAAGAGATTGAGTCCCAATAAGACGACTAAGCAGACGATGGCGGGTACCCACTGCGGGATATCAAACCAATACTGCACGTAAACCCCCACTGCAATAACGTCGGCCATCGCCGTCATAATCCAGCAAAACCAATAGGTCCATCCGGTTACGAATGCGGCCCGCGGTCCAAGATAGTCTTCGGCAATATCTGTAAAGGATTGATAACCTGCTTTAGATAGCAGAAGTTCTCCAAGCGCTCTCATCACGAAAAAAACGGCGATCCCTATAATTAAATAAGCGAAGATGATGGATGGTCCTGCCTGTTGTATAGCTTTCCCTGATCCTAAAAATAGTCCGGTACCAATGGTACCTCCAATCGCTATAAGCTGAACATGCCGATTTTCTAACTCCCTCTTTAACTCTTGTTGTGCCAAGCCTAGCTCCCCCTTAAATCATTTAATTTTTCATGTGAAACAATGAACTTAATAAAAGCCAATAAAAAAAGAGATTGGATGCGCTCCAATCTCCTGGTCATAAAGAATAATAAATAATAAATGGTATTCTAACGATTGCCAGAATAGCAAATAAATTATTCAGTACCCTCCTGTCCTTTTGCCTGAGATTGTGAACCCTTCGGCGCCGCGATTTTCCCGCGGTCTCTCCAGAAGCTGCTCCTGCTATAGTGTGATCCATAGCGATCATAGCTGCTAAGTATTAAGTTTTGATTGGTGATCAACTTTCAATTTTTTTCAATACTAATCCTAGTTAAATGTTTTGTCAACGACAATTAATTCCACTAAGCTCGAAGCTCGCCGAAGTAATTCTGGTATGGGCTAACCCTTGCCAGCACCTCGTCTACCTTGTGCATACGTTCCTCCAGGCTTCCCCGGAGCGTTATATAGGGAATCCGCCGCTCTTTCAAACCCGCAATAATTTGCTACTGGTTGTCTGCCTATAGCACAGCGCCTTAATGACTCACTGTCTTACCTCATACAAAGACGTATCCAACACCTCAATGAATCGCGTCCATTCTCCTGTTGCGTATAGCAGCAGCCGATGCATCGCACGCGTGCATGCCGTATAAAAGAGTTTGCGCTCACTTTCCCGATGATACATCCGAGAAGAAGCATCATAGATCAGAACGGCGTCGAATTCAACGCCCTTCGCGAGATACGCGGGAATGACCAGCGTCCCCTTCTCGAAGGTAGGCGTCTGTTTCGTAACAAGCCGCAAGGGAGGGCATCCCTGTGCGATCAAGAGGTCGTAGGCTTCGCTGCTTTCGGCGGCCGTTTTCGTGATGACGGCGATGGAGGCATAGCCTGCCGCTTGCAGAGCCGCGAGATCCTCTGCGATTCGCGCTACCAGCTGCTCATCACTGCCCGCCTTGGAGAGGAGCGGCTTCTTCCCGCTTCTTTCGAAGGGCACGATCTCCTTGCCGCCTGGCAGGAGCGACTTCGTAAACTCCACGATCTCGCGGGTCGATCGATAACTGCGGACAAGACGAATCAGTCTGGTGTCCGACTCGCCGTAAAGCCGGATGAGCGGCGAATCAGCCCCGTATAGCTCCGTAGCCTGCGTGAAGATGGCCTGCCCGAAATCGCCGAGTACTGTCATACGCGCTCGAGGGAACAGCTTTTTCAGAAATTCATATTGAAACATCGAATAGTCCTGACCCTCATCGATGAAGATATGCCGCACCTCCGTATTCGTCCGAACGCCCTCGATGAGCTCTTTTAAATACAAGAAAGGTGTCGCATCCTCATAAAATAGTTCAAGCTGGCCTAGCTTACCTTTGGTTTGCTCGCAAATGTCCGGCCAATGCTCCGGAACCTCGGTTTCCTTCGTCATTGCCACATAATCGTCCTTATTGCCGAACAGCTGGGCGTACAGTCCAACCATATCCAGGAACAACATCTTCTTCACGCTTCGCTTGAGCGGCTTAAAATGTTCCCTCACGATCATACGGCGCAGCAGTTCTTCTTCCCGTTCTGCATAATCGAAGTCGCCTTCGTCCCGCCGGCTCTTGCCCTGCAGGAGCTCTTGAACCTCTTCATATTGTTCGGCGAAGTCAAAGACACCTCTCTCCTTGTGCAGCTCTTTATAGGCGGCAGCATACTGCTCCTTGTCGAGGTAATTCATCTCCTCCTGCACCCAGACCTCCTCCCGCTCCTTGCGCTCCAGCCGGGCCACTTCCTTTAGCAGCCACTCTTGCAGCATGGCCACGCGATTGGCCAAACGGATCGAACGGTCATAACCGTAAAACTGGGCTTCCATTTGTTGTACAGTGATCAAATCGCGGTCCCGAAAGCGGATGCTGTTAAATCGCATGCCCTCCTGTCCTAACCACTCCGCATAATTCCGAAGAGCTTGAAGAAACGCTACGGATGCTTTATATTCAATCCCATTCAACCGGGCTTCATACTCTCGCGTGGATTGTTCTGTCAGCACGTATTCGATTTGATCGAACGGGTCCTCCGGGCGAAGTGCCGTTCCAAGCCCGTACTCAAGATATTCCTGAAAGGTCGTCTGCTGCATATTTTCCTCACCGAGCTCGGGAAGAACGGTGGATACATAGCTGTTGAACATCGGATTCGGCGAGAAAAGAACGATTTGGTCAGCCTTGAGCCGCTCCCGGTGTTTGTACAGCAAGTACGCCACCCGCTGCAGCGCCGCAGAGGTCTTCCCGCTGCCGGCCGCCCCTTGTACAATGAGCATCCGGCTGTTGTCATCGCGAATAATGGCATTTTGCTCTTTTTGGATGGTCGCCACGATGCTCTTCATCTGAGAGTCCCCACCCCTGCCGAGCACCTGCTGCAGCAATTCGTCGCCGATCGTTAAGCTCGTGTCAAACACGTTTTGAAGCTCGCCCTCACGGATCTGGTATTGTCGTTTCAACTCCATCGTCCCTGAAACGCGTCCACCCGGCGTATCATACACGGCTGCTCCCGGAGAATAGTCGTAGTACATGCTCGCAATAGGCGTCCGCCAGTCATAAATGAGAAAATTCATGCCATCCGAGTCAACGAAAGAAGATACGCCGATGTAAACCTGCTCGCTGAACCCCAGACCATCCTCAAGGAAGTCGATACGCCCGAAATAGGGGGACTGTAGCAGGCGGTTCATGCTTTTCCATTGCTGCATACGCAGCCGATAGCTGCGCTCCCGTTCCGACAGCAAGGCCTCTTGCTGCTTAATACTGTAGAAGGTCTCCTCAAAATCCTCGTCAGTGCTCGTGTTAACGGTCACTTCTTCCCAGAATCGCTTACGGATATCCCCCGCCTGATTCCGCAGTCCGTCCACCTCCGGCTCGAGCTCGGCGATTCTCGCTTGCAGCTTCTCTATCACCTGATCCAGCCGCTCCTGTTCTTGCTTCCAATCCTTCTCGTTGATCATTTTCCTGAACACGCTCCATCCCGTTAAATTCTGAAGAAAAATGAACGTTTGACAAATCGCAATGCCATGTGGTATGATTATAGTGAAGATAAGATAGGTAAATTATAACATTTTCCAAAAAATCACGGTGGTTTTCTAATAATACCACAATGTTTCTTTATGCGCAATTTTTTTTAATGGCAATTAAACCCGGCCAATTGGCCGGGTTTTTATTTTATATGCTGTTTATGATTTACGCTTCAATGGCTTATACCACACTTTGGGCCACTCATGCTCCTTGCCCGCCGTCTTTTCGAGCAATCGCTTATCAACGGAAGGATTCCTCCGGTTCAGCGTACTTCGTTCCACCAGGCTCAACTTGGGCTGATAGGAAATTTCGGAACTTGCATATTCCTGCCCTAGTATTTTGTCGTAGGTATTCTGTAAGAGCATTTCTTTCTCGTATGGGGTATTCGCATTTAAATCCGGTTTGGATAAGAGAATGGTAGTCAGGTTAGGTCTGCACATTCGACTCGATTGCGTCCATTTTGCTTGGCTTGATAAAGTGCCTTATCTACGGCAGCAAATAGTTGGTTTAAGTACCCTTCCAGATCGTCCGGTTCCTGCTCATGATCAAAATCCTCAATGGATATAATCCCCATGCTTATCGTTATGGAGACTGGTTCAACCTCATGCTCTACTAAAATGCGGTTCGACTCTACCGAAAATCTCACTCGTTCCGCTAATTGGGTGGCTAACTGGCGCTTTGTATGCGGCAGGTAGATCATGAATTCCTCTCCACCGTACCTGGTTAAAATATCGGTGCTTCGAATGGCATGTTTGACGGTTTGAGCCGTACTATAAAGAACCTGATCCCCTACGACATGTCCATAGCGGTCATTAATCGCTTTAAAGAAATCAATATCAAAGAGTATAAGCGAGAACGGGGTTCTATATTGAATATTTGTGATCACTTCATGTGGCAACAGCTGGGTCAAATAACGGCGATTGTAGCAGTTCGTCAGGCTGTCCGTAAGCGCCATTTCTTTCAATTTCTGATTGGCTACGGATAACTCATTACGAATGCTATCCAGTGATTGATTTCGTTCTTGAAGAATTTTATTCTGCTGATTCACTTCGTTGACAAGATAGCGCTCTTGTGAAATATCCTGAAATGTAATTGTTCGGCCGATTTGCATCAGGTAAGAATCAACAATTGGAGAAACCTGTAGTATAAAATGATGTGCTATATCCCGCTCAATGATGATTTCAATTTGAGCGGAAGTATTTTCCTTGTGATTGTAATGATTCAGAAAGCCTCTACTATTTCCATCTACACGAACAGACCCCAGAAACTTCTCCATGTCAAAATGCTCGCCGAGCTTTAAATCTACAAAGAAACGTAAAGCTTTGTTGACTTCTATAATGGATTCATTCTCGTCCAAGACAAGTATTCCATATGGAATCGTATTGATCACATCCTCATGAGCAATGGAAACAAGATCAAAAACATTGTACCTTTTTATTACGATGACGAAGAATAGAGCAGAAATGAAAATCCCCAAGGAAGTCAAGCCTGGAATGATCGGTAGCCACTTACTTAGGACAACATTAAGAAGCAGGTCACTTAGAGCAAAAGTGGTCAGTACAAATATGCCCCAAAGCGTTAGTTTCACTTGTTTTTTTATGGTTAGTAAGGTTTTGGAAGAATTCAATGCCCGTATCAAAAAGTAGAGGGAAGCAAAAAAGTAGCCTAATAGAATAGCGATGACAACCCAAAACCAAGGGCCATATGCTCTATTTATGTAATCCCCTTGCAGCGGATAAACAAATAAGTTAAACGGATTTATGATCACGCCAGTTGCTGCAGTAAGAGCTGGTATAAACATTAGAAAGAGCCTCTTTTTTCCTAGTCCATCCGTATTTCCGGTTAGAAACATGGTAAGAAGCAGCCAACCGCCCCCGAGCAGAGAGAGTGAGAGAAAAGACAGGTTCACATAAAAAAGCTGTAATTGAGAATCACGTGTCACTTCTACAGCAAATTGGCAAAGTGGCCAAAGCATCATAAAAAAATGGAATAAGAAGTAAACCTTACGCAGGTTTGTAATCGTAACGGTAGCAAATACATATACAAATAAAATGAATAATAGGAGGAATAAATAGAGGTCATACCCTACTGATAAACTCACAATTTTTCTCCTTTTTGCTTCGACTACTGCGATATTGTTGAAAATTTTAGGGAAACAAATTTTATTATACAGCAAAAGGATGTTAGCTAGTTAAAATACATTTTGTAACTGATAAGCTCATCCATTTAACCAGGCGGTCATTGAGGGTTTTTTCAACAAAAAGTACAATGCAATTGACTAGTCGAAATGATAAATAGGGGAGGTTCATCCATTGAACATAGAGATAGGCAGTAAAATAAAAGCACTACGTTTGCAGAAAGAAATGACTCAGGAAGCGCTCGCTGCAAAGCTGAATATGTCGTCCCAAGCTATATCCAAGTGGGAAAACAATGTAACTATGCCTGATATACAACTGCTTCCTAGGCTATCCGTCACTTTAGGTGTCACCATTGATGAGCTGTTTGCATTAACCGATGATACCCATTTAGAACGGATTGAAAATATGATTTACAACGAACATTTCATTTCAAAAGATGATTATCACTATGCTGAACAATTTCTTAAAGAGAAGCTAAATGATGACGGAAAAAGAGCCCAATGCCTCACATTGCTAGCCGAATTGCACCTTCATCGTTCAGAGGAGCACCGGGAACTCGCGTCCCACTACGCAAAGGATGCACTGATGTTAACCCCTTACAAAAAAGCTAATCATAACGCTTTGCGGGATGCCGAGAATGGAGTCATTTTGGACTGGAACTTCTCAAATCACCATAAGCTGATAGAGTTCTATAATAATTTCGTGTCAAATCATCCGGATTACTGGCGAGGTTATGTATGGCTTATGAACTGCTTGATTGCAGATGGCAGGTGTGCTGAGGCCAGGGTGGTTCTGGAAAGACTGAATCAAGTATATTCCGGTTACTACATTCAGTTATATGAAGGCTTGATTTGCAAGGAAGAAGGCAACCTTTCTCAGGCACTCGATCTTTGGGATCAGATGACTGAGCTGCAGCCTCAGGATTGGGGAGCATGGACCTCTAGGGGAGACTGTATGGCAAAACTGTGCAAATACGACGAAGCCATTGAATGTTACTCCAAAGGTTACGAGCTGCAGCCAAGGCCAAAATATGCGGATGCTTTGATAGCCATTTATCACATCTATGAAATTCAAGGCAAGTATGATAAAGCTATTGAAAAGCTTGAGGAAGTCATAGCGTTATTGGAAAGTGATTGGAAAATCACGGAGGGCAAGACGGTTGACTTTTATAGAGGAGAAATTGAGAATTTAGTGCTGTTGCGGGCAGACAGATGACGCTCTTATCTTGGGAGGCCTGCGGGAAAAAAACTTTTGCAGGGCACCCTCGATAGGTGCCCTGTTTTAACGCTTTATGTCACTTGCTTTCCGATTATAAGCTGCTCATCAAACCTGCTTCTTTTCAGTGGCAAAATAAAGTATCGCAACGATCGGGAAAGCTATTCCAATCCATAACGCCGCACCCCATCCCCCCGTGGCATATATCCATCCCCCAATTGCGGATCCGATGGCACCGCCAAAAAAGAAAATAGCCATAAAAAGCCCATTTAGACGACTTCGAATTTCCGGACTCAGCGAGAAGAGCGCACGTTGTCCAAGCACAAGATTTGCGGATACACCGGCGTCCAATAATATGGCTGAAACGACGAGAATAGTTATTCCGGTGTATGAACCAGTATGGATCATAAGCGGCAACAACATCGAAATGACGACTGTTGCGAGTGCAATCCCCGTTCCGGGTTTAGTCCAGCCGCGGTCGGCCAACCGTCCAGCCACAGGCGCAGCTATTGCACCCGCGACTCCGACAAGCGCAAACAATGCAATGTCTTTCTGCGAGAAATGAAAGATCGGGCTGGATAACAGCAACGGAGCTGTTGTCCAAAACAAGCTAAAAGTCGCAAACACACATGCATGATATGCAGCCCGACGGCGTAAGATCGGGGTTGTTCGCAGCAAATGCCACATCGAACCGAGTAAAGCTGTATAGTGTGTGTCCGTCGAAGGTTTTCTTGCAGGGAGCACCTTTGACAGTACCATAGCCAAAATAATAATAGCTGCAGCAGACAAAGCGAATACGGCATGCCAGCCAAAGAAGTCGGCTACCAGACTCGACAAGGGACGCGAGAGCATGATTCCAAGCAGCAAACCACTCATGACATTGCCGACAACGCGGCCACGTGATGATTCAGATGCAAGGTATGACGCAAAAGGCACGAGTACTTGAGCAGCAACCGATCCTAAACCGATGACAAATGAAGCCGCTAAGAATGGAACAGCATGTTTCGACACCGCCGTGATGGCAAGGGCAACCCCTGTGAGAAGCAAAGATACGACAACCAACCTACGATTTTCGACGATATCTCCCATAGGTACGATAAATAACAAGCCGACTACATAACCAATCTGCGTTAACGTCACGATAAAGCCGGAAGTGTTTGCAGACAGCCCGATTGAAGAACTGATGACCCCAACCAAGGGCTGCGCATAGTAAAGATTAGCTACAATGATCCCGCATGCGGTAGCCAGAAGTAGGGTTAACCATGTCGGGATATTTTTCTCGATGATTTGTTTTTTTAAAACCGTCATATTAAGCAACTCCTTTTAATTTAAATACTGAACGTATAGTTTATAAACTTTATATTTCAAATAATATACTGTACGTTTAGTTTTGTAAATAGGTGAAGATCGCTTTATTTTTTATTCATTATTGGTATACTGAACGTATAGTTTATTTTTAACGGTTGAGAGATGTACTAACGAAAGGTGACGATGACGATGAATGGCAAACGAGGCAGGCCACGTAATGTAGAAGCGCAAAAGTCTATCCTTGCCGCATCTTATGAATTGTTGTTGGAAAATGGCTTTCAGGCCGTCACGGTCGACAAAATTGCCGATCGTGCCCAAGTTAGCAAGGCCACGATTTATAAATGGTGGCCGAACAAGGCTGCCGTGGTAATGGATAGTTTTCTGGATGCCGCCACGGCCAGATTGCCCGTGCCTGATACGGATTCGGCATTTAATGATATTCTTATTCACGCCACGAATTTAGCCCGGTTTTTGACAAGTCGGGAAGGGACCATTATTACGGAGTTATTAGGCGAAGGACAGTTTGATTCAGGATTGGCGGAGGCCTATCGAACTCGATTTTTCCGTCCGCGCCGACTTGAGGCAAGGAGTCTTTTGGAGAAAGGGATTCGGCTCGGGGAACTGAAAAAGGGCCTCGACCTTGACATCTGCATTGATCTCATTTACGGGCCGATTTTCTATCGTTTGCTAGTGACGGGAGACACATTGGACGAATCCTATGTGCAGCATTTAGTAATAAGCGCCTTTGAAGGAATCCGATAGATTTTTATTTGCATGATCTGCACGATAGGCTGACGATTCGGTGCCGAGGCCCTTCGAAAAGTCGGCTTTTTTTATTGATATAATAGGGTTTGTCAGGGTACAGACGCTTGGCGAATTCGATGACGAAGACCGCGATAATTTTTATTCCTTATTGGAAAGTGACTTCACCCATTCGAATTTTTTGTCGCCAATTATTCAGCAACTATTTGTCTCTGTTTACTCTTTTTACTCATAATAGCATCTTTGTTCCATCTTCCTGAAAAATAATACCAAAGACTGATTATCGTGGTTACAGCAAAACTGATAACGATGGCTAACCAAATACCGCGTATCCCCATGCTTGTATGTGATAGTAAGCCTGCAAGCGGAATCCTTATTACACAAAGCGAGATAAACGAAATCACCATTATAGAAATGGCCTTGCCTGCTCCGTTTATGATTCCATTGGATACATAGAATATGATCATGAATAAATATCCTACTCCAACAATCCTCAAATACTCTATCCCTGTTTGTATTACATCCACTTCATCAACAAATATGCGCATGATCGTTTCCGGGAAGCTGACACATAATACGGAAATAGCGGCAATCACCGGTATATTAATAATGATTCCCCACTTAAATATGCCCTTGATTCGTTCTAACCTCCCTGCTCCAATGTTCTGAGCAGTTAGCGTGGAGGCTGCCATCATCATCGCTATCGCAGGCATTGCGACAATCGAATCCAGCCTGTTGGCAATCCCAAAAGCCGCTATAGATGCTGCACTAAAGCGGACTACAAAAATAGTAATAAACGCATACCCCATAGAAACCAGCATTTGCTGTACAAACGAAGGTACTCCTATCTTCAGTATTTCCATTATGGTTTTTCTCTCAAACAAAAACCCGGAAGGGTTTATCGGTTCCTTCTTATATTTATGCTTCACATAGATCAATCCCAGGATCGTAGCTGCCCCGGAAGAAATTAATGAGGCAAGAGCTGCGCCATTAAGCCCCAATCTTGGTATTGATCCAACGCCCGTAATAAGGAGAGGGTCAAGCACTGCATTTATAACTGTAGATATGATGATAAATATTAAAGGGACAACTGTATCCCCGATTCCCCTCAAAACTGCAGAAATTAAGTAGGATAAATAGAGTCCTGCAAAACTCATAACACTTATTTTCAAATATCCGGTTGCAAGCTGCATGATTTCCTCAGGTGTTCCAAGCAGTCTGAGCATCGTTTTGGATAACAGCAATCCGCCTATAGTAACGATCAGAATCACCACAATGGCAATAGCCCATGAGTTATTTACTATTTTTTGAATCGTCGCACGGTCTTTCGCTCCATATGCTTTGGAAATTAATATGGAAGTTGCAAGGGTCGCACCGGAGCAGATTGCAACCATCGCAAGAAAAACCGGGAAGCTCACTGCAACTGCACCCACAGCGTCTTTGCCAAGCAATCTCCCCACCCAAATAGCATTAATGATGCTATAGCCGGTGGATACAAGATTGCCAACGAGTATGGGCAATGCCAATTGAATCAGGTGCTTCGGTATGCTGCCTGTGGTTAAGTCTTTTCCAAACTGGTTATTCAAAATAATACCTCGTTTCTATGCATCTTAGGGATTATGAACCAGATTTAATTCATCCAATACTTCCTTGACATACATTTTGATATTTTCATCTTCAAAGGGTACCTTCAATGCTTGCAGATTATATATTGACAATCCATAGGAAGAATCCGTAAGTTTATCTGCTCCGTTGCCTTCTAACCAGTCAAGAATCAGATAGTAAAAGGAACTTTCAAAAGCGAGTGCTGCTATTCTTTCGTCCGGAATATTTACCGGGTTATGGACTTTAAACCTCTTGAACCATTCTTCCATTGTCCTGCTAGACTCTTTTACGCTTTCAGACCTTTTTTTCTCAAATTCAGGATTAAGGCCTACAGCTTCAATCAACATAATTCTCGCCAATTCCCGTTTGCTCTGATACATCCAAAGATTAGCTGTAATCACACGTGTTAAATTCTTTGCAAGATTATAGTTTTTTGTATCTAAAACCCTCTGAGCAGTATCTTCAAAATTCTTTGCAATATTTAGGTAAAGCTCGGCAAACAGTTCCTCCTTTCCTTTAAAGTAAAAGTAGAAACTTCCCACAGAAATACTTGCCTCTTCAACAATGTCTTTTACTGTAGTGTTGTGATACCCCCTGTTAGCAAAGACTTTTGCAGCTGTATCCAAAATAAATTGACGTTTGGCATCCTTACGTTCCTGAGTCTCTTTTGAAGTCTTATACACAATTATTAACCCCTTTCCAAGCATAGAATGAATACTCATTCTATGCTTGATTGTAGTTGTGCTTGCTGCAAATGTCAATAAGGCACAGTAGCTTTTCCACGCTGAAAGAGAATTCTGGGCAAAGTCGAGAGATACAAAAAAGTGGGCTAAATAAGAAAAAAGTACCCCTTCAGCATATAGTTGAAGGGGTTTCGAAGTACTATTATTGTTCTTTAATAACCAACAAAACGCCAGTAAGGATTAGGATGGAACCCAGTCAGTTGAGAGACGTTAATTGCGTGCAATCGCGGTAAAACAAAAGGGGTCAGCAACATTAGGTCTAAGATCCCCAGCGCTTCCCACCCTTTTCTTAGGACGAGAGCCTTGGCCTGTTTTAATACTCTCCTTTAATGACAAAAAAAGAGCCCCGAATGGTTCCAGCTAGTTTCGACTTCTGCCTGGCAAACTTGAACTTTCCTTCTAACTCCTTTGGCACCTCCATCCCCTCAGAAAGCTTAAAGCCAACGGCCCGCTTCTTCGGATCATCCACCGTATACATGACGTTGACCCCAAGGCCATCCTCATAAAAAACATAAGCCATTTTGATATTTTCCACTTGAAAACGCGACGTTTCTAAAGGTTTGGCCGCAAACTCGATATCACGTTCTTTTTTCAAAATCCCGTTCACATAATCAAGGGTCTCTTGGCTTTCGCTTGCGGGTACAACCGTAAATTCATGCTTATATTTGTTCATAAAGTAACGGGCTTCATTCGCACGCAAACCAGCAAGCGCTTCTGCTACAGGTGAGGACTCTAAACCAAACGTAGACACATTTTTAAAATCAACGATATAGGACATTTCCAGCCCTCCTAAAAGTTTTGTGAGCGTTACTTCTTGAGCCTGCTTCGAGCAAAACTCGCATTGGAAGCATCACTTACCTCTTTATTTCCTAACAACCGGAATCCACATTTCTCCAAAAAACAGACCGTTCCGCTGTCCCATCACAACCGCTGCATTGGGCCCGCCAACATAGGCAAAATTCGTCGCTTCTGGCAAGACTTGACCAAAGGCAAGGCCAGTAAGCTTATTACTCAATTCATCGGCCGTCTCCCCTTCCCCCTTAACAACTAGGTATTCCCCCTTAGGAAATTGGATAACCCTAGATTCTTCTGGTGCTGGCGGCAATGCCTCTGTCATGACCCCTGCATAGTACATCAACTTGTTATTCACCGCTTCATTCACGGCAAAAACGTAGTCATTTGCAGCCATGGCCTTTAAAGTATCAATTCTTCCATCCTGGCTAACTGCCTGCCAAAAATCTAACTTTTCCTTGTTTAAACCAGCAAAATCTGTGTAATCACTCTTCAGTTCAGTTCCAAGACCAAAAACGATAAAACTGTCTTTTGACTCCAACGTATAATCCGCCATTTTTTATCCCTACCTTCTTTTTTCATGAGTCGAATAATTTGTCTGCTTTCCCTTGATGGGTATATGATAACCTTAAATGATGTCAAAAAATGATACTGTTTAGGAGTTCCAATGAAAAAAGTTGAACGGATTAATACCATCATGCGGTATATGAACAACCGGTCCCACTTTACGATTTCTGAAATCATGCGGGAATTTAACATCTCTCGTTCGACAGCGATTAGAGACATCAAAGAAATTGAGGCCTTGGGGATGCCACTGGTTGCTGAAGTTGGAAGGGACGGGGGTTATTTTGTCATGCGTAATTCTGTCCTTCCTGTGGTTCGCTTTACCGATAATGAGATCAAAGCCCTTTTCATTGCTTTTATGGCCACAAGAAATCAACAACTCCCTTACCTAAAGAGCCGTCAGTCATTAGCTGAAAAATTGCTAGGCCTCATTTCGGAAAACCAGCAGGATGACCTTTCTTTGTTAAATCAAATCTTGCTTTTTGAAGGGACCAACCCCAATAATCCCGACCTGCTTGATCTTTCAGACCTCCCCCACCCTATGTTAGAAAAACTGATCCAGCTCCTTCTTTTGGATAGCTATTTATGGATTACCCTCAAAGAAGAGAGCGTAGTAAAGTCTTATTCGATATTTCTCTTGCACCTATATCGTGAAAAAAGCGTTTGGTGGATTGAAGGCTTTGACTTAGTGGAAGAAAAGAGGCGGATTTTTCCCGTCGACCGTCTCACCGATATCAGACCCTACCCGACGAAAAAAAGATTAAGTAAGAAAAAAATTTTAGAAAAGCTAAGTAAGCAGGAGGAGGCAATCAACCTTGTCCTTGAACTTGGTCCAAAAGCGATTGCCCAGTTTAGAAAATACCATCCTTTAAAAGTTTCAATTTCCTATACGAATCCTTACCAAGCTACAGCCCTTCTAAGGACTTATATCCATGTTAATGAGCCCGAAGAATTGGCCGAAATGATAAACTGGCTGCTTTTTCTAGGTGGGGATATCAAGGTCAGAGAAGCGCCAGAAGAAATCTGGGAAGGTTTACAAGAGAGATTGAGCAGCTTTAAGCTTTAGTTTTAAGGAATGGAACTCCTATATCCTCAAAGGAGCGTCAGAACGATCTGCTCCCCGGAACGTGTAATTTTGTAAATGCCCTCTTGCATATCAACGCCATAATGCTTCTTGAGCAGCCGGTTTCCGTCGTAATCGCTCTCAACAACGACCAGATAATCGTAGCCGCTGAGCAGGTTATCCATATTGTCCTCATAGAACAAACAAATCCCGTCCACCTTCGGGGCATATAAGTAATACTTCCCGACATATTGCATGTAATAGTTCGTTACTTGCTGATCTCTATCCGAGGCGTAAAAAAGGTATTTGCTGTTATCCTCCTGGCCACCTTTGTACCACCGATCACCGGTAACCTTATAGACTTTGTACGGAAGCGTAGTTTCGTAGCTTTTGGCAATGGAAAGGATTCCGTTGTATTCCGATAACAGCAAGGTGGCGGCCACAGCTATACAGGCCATAATTCCTTTTTGATAGTATCCTTTCATTTTGACATTCTTAAAGGCGTGATAGTCGGGCACTTCGCCGATTTTGTAATGAAAAGAACGCTCCAGATCTACCATAGCGCACATCACCAGACCACCGACAAAGAGCACTACAATGCTCGATGCATAACGCTCAAAGCCGGCCAGTCGAATGGCTTCATCCAGCGGCATGGAGTAGAGATACAGCCCCAGGATTCCTGCATAATAGAGCAGCAGTACGAGATCAAGGGCAATCAGCGCTTTCCACAAGTTCCATTTCTTCTTCAATACAACGGCTGCAAAAATAGAAGCGGCAATCGCCATGAGCTCAAAGGCGACAATCCCCATCGCCGGCCGCGTGGTAAGATCGGTGCTGGACTTCAGAAATAGCGAAATAATGTCATGCATTTGCTCCGGGGTTTTTCCCCTCTCCATCCCCTGAAGACCGGAGGAAGAAACATTGAATTTGTTCTTAATTCCCTGAAAGACGGTCGCCATACGCCAGCTCCAACCGAAGTAAGGCAGCAATGCGGCGCAGATCAGCCCGCCAACAGCAAGCGCATTCTTCCAGCCGGGCTTACTCGGGTGAGTCAACCAAGTATAGATGAGGAAGACCAACCCGATGGCTGCAAAAATAATACCGGTGCTCTTCATGACCGTTAGCAGTCCCGCAAGTGGAAGAACTACAATACATGCTCGCCTAATCTCATTTCGAAACCGATAGACAGCCGCCAAGATAGCCAGCGCATAAATCGGGAGCAGGAAATCCACCAACAGGTTGGTGATGCGGATCGTAATATTGAAAAAGGAAAGCATGGAAAGGCCAAATCCGAGAAAAGCATATAAGAGAAAACGCTTCTTCTCCGATACGATGCCAAACATGGCATAAAAACAGGAAAAGATGAGCAGCCCCTGCGCGAATAACATGACGGACTCAGCATGTCCCGCAAAACGGCAAATATAATAGAGAAAAGACGAGACACCCAGCGGATAATTTTTAAAATCAATGAGACTTGAGGCTGGCGTTGGAAAGGCATCCGTGCTTAACATCACCTTCAGGACGATCGCCCAATGGGAAAAATTATCGTAGTGCGTCAATTTATTTTGGAATAACACCAGCAGAAAAATAAGGCTTCCTGCCAAAAACGAAATCTGAAAGATCGAAAAGGAAAAACGAAGTTTGGCCCCTTGGCGCAGCCGAAGAAACACGATCGCAGCATACGCAAACAGGCCCAGAATCATAACGGCAAGGCTGACCGCATAGAGCTGCCCTGCCAAACCACCTAAAAAAACTATACAGGCAATCGATGAAAATACGAATACAGGCGTAAACTCCCAGGGAAGTGAAAGTGTTTTTCGAACAAGCAGCATGTAACCCAAACAGGAGAATACCAAGAGGACTCCCATCAAAAATTGAAGTATGATCAGCATCTGTCCCTCCTAATCCTCCTATGCGCTCTCGGTATGTGAATGGACCAAATCATCCAGCATCTGATCGATAAGGCCGCGATCCACAATGTCGCCGATATTCTCAACCGAGAGAAGCACCTCTTGATGACGGGCTGTAGTTTTACCTGTATGCTGCAAAATGACTTCAATATTACTTTTGGTATAAAAGGTAAACACAGCCCCTGCCGAAATATCTCCCTGGAAGTCCGAAGCAGAAAAGAAAAGGTAATTGAAGCTGCGCAGCGTACACGCAGTCCCATCTGTAAAAATGATCGGACACTGAAGCGGAATCCGCGGCATTTTTCTCTTATCACTTAGCGGTTGGATAATACGCCGCTTCACATTGCGAACCATATCGTCATAGGCCGTATCCCACAGATTCATCTGCTCCGGCAAGGAGTGCTTCCGGTCATAAATGATTTGCGTGTATTGACGTTTGTCCATCTCACCCACCGGCTGAACCGTTGCTGAATAACGCCAGCCCTCTCCGTCCTTTTTCACATAGACGATGACGGCATCCAGATTCGCCTCATAGCGCTCGGTTTTCACAGTCAAAGAGATCGTAGTCTGTGACGGCAAGTAAATGGGATGCATGACATACAGGGCAATGCCATTCTCTGATACATCTACGGTCCGGGCCTGATAGCGCAGGTTGCTCGCCTTGTAGTGAATCGTTACATCCTCTTGCGCCCGAATACGCTCCGTCTCCCGATAAGCGTGGCGTCCGATCATGAAGAACAGGGCATAACATAGAGCGATCAAATTATGAACCAGCCAAAAAATGATGATACTGCTGTAGAAGAGAGCCAAACCGTACTTGCCATGCACATACCGGAAGAGAGCCGCCATCGAAAGAAACAGCAGGAAGAGGTGTGGAAGTGCATACAATAGAGAGGCCATCCATTTTCCACCGGCAGCCTTTTTTTTGTTCGTTACCTTAAATTTTCTTTCATGGATGTGCAAGGTTTCGAGTAACACAGGTACGATCAGATACGGCATAAAAATGGTATCAATGACCTGACTCCACCGCTGATTTCGAATATTGCTGGACAGATAACGCATCGACATACTGTAGCAAAAATAGGACGGAAGCCAAAATACTAGAATTCCCCAGAAACTAGCATTTACGATTTGGAAATCGAATAACGCAAATAAAATAGGAGCCAAAATGAAAATCAACCGGTTAAAAAAGGACCACCAGTACATGAAGCTGCTCAAATAGGTAATTCTCGTCCAGAGGCGAAGCTTTTTGGAAAAGATGGCGCGGGTGTTCTGCAGACTTTGAACAATGCCCCTTGCCCAGCGGATGCGCTGCTTAATCATGCTCTGGATCGTTGTTGTGGTCAGCCCGGCGGCCTGAACCTCCTGGGTTGCATACGTAATATAGCCCGCTTGCTGCAAACGGATGCTTGTCTCAAAATCCTCGGTGATCGTTTTCAGTGGAAAACCACCGATCTCCTCCATCGCTTTCCGGGAAATGACCGTGTTGCTCCCCGTATAAGACACCGCATTGGAGGCATTGCGTAAAATATTAACCTCTCTTGAGAAGAAATCCTGCTCGTTCGGAATGCTCTGTTCGGCATAAAGGTTAAATTGAAATAAATCCGGATTGTAGAAGCTCTGAGGGGTTTGAACCAGCCCGAGCTTGAATGTGTCGTCCACTTCATCCTCTCTTCGAAGCCGCCATTTCCCATTGTCCTCGGTAAACCCCGAGAGCAGGAAATACGGAACAGTCTTCATCAGAAAGGTATGCTGCGGAATCATGTCAGCATCGAAAGTGGCAATGAGCGGAGAGGAGGTTTTGCTCAGTGCATGGTTCAAGTTGCCGGATTTGGCCTCCTTGTTTCCAGGAAAGCCAAGATACCCGACGCCAAACTGTCTGGCAAGCTCCTCAACCTCAGGCCGCCCTCCATCATCGCATAAATAAATATGAACCTTCTGCTTGTCCGGATAATCCATATACGTACAGGCATTGACGGTTTTATACAACAGATCGACCGGCTCATTGTGCGTGGCAATGAACACATCTACATCCGGATAATACTTCGGCGGAATGGTTGGGAAATCGAGCTGTGTACGTTCCTTCTGCATTTTCTGAAAAAACAATTCAAAGGTAGTCAGCACCGTCACCGTTTCAGCCACAAACAGCAGGATGCCAAAAACCATATTCAAAAAGCCCTCATTCCATGGCAACGTAAAAATCATACGCCATAGCAAGTAAATGGACATCAAGATGATTGTGACGATGAACAAAATATTTTGCCGCTTTTCGTTTCGCACTAAAGCCGCCGCCTCCTTGCTGCAAATACCCACCGTCGCTGCATCTGAAAACTTAGCAGGAACAGCAAGGCATCACAGATGAGTTTCGCAATTTTCTCACTCATGAAGAAAAACGTATGAATCAAATATACGCCTGTGCTGGAAAGCAAGATCACAAATGCACATAGCGTCAAATAGCGCCATAGACTTCCCTGGCTATCCTCTTTGCGGAATACAAAGTGCTTGTTTAGCAAATAGTTGACTACTATAGAAATGATTCTTGCGATGACTGTCGCTAGTAGAATCCTTAAATAATCCTGCTGGCCCAACATGGGCCTTAATAAATCGATTAAAAGCCAGGCAATTCCTAAATCGACAACAGCACTAGCAATCGAAGAGGAAATAAATCGCATGAAATTAGAAAATAACACACTCATCACCCGAGCACTGTCCCGAATCGCTTTAAAATGAGTTCCTGCATTTCCATTTTCATAAATGACTTGAATCGGCAGCGTATGAATCGGTATGCCGGACTGAATGCAGGAAATAAGCATCTGCAGCTCGTATTCAAACCTTGAGCCACGAACACCTTGCATAAATGCAAGCAGCCGGGGGCCGAAGGCACGAAGCCCTGTCTGGGTGTCTGACAGTTGCTTGCCGTACAGCATGGCAAAAATAAAGGAGGTGATTCGATTACCCAGTAAAGACTTGTGGGGTATTCCACCTTCACTGAAGTTCCTTACTCCGAGAACCAGCGCGTCAGGACGTCGCTTAGCTGCTTCGGCAAGCCGATAAACATCCTTTGCAGCATGCTGCCCGTCAGAATCTGCAGTTACAACGCAAGAAATCTCATCGAACTGCTGTTCGATATACTGAAAGCCAGTCTTGAGTGCAGCACCCTTCCCCCGATTTTGCGTATGTCGCAGCAGGATACAACCGTTCTCATGGAGCTCCCTAAAAATCGATTGGTACCCCTCACCAGAGCCATCGTCCACAATGACAATATTCATCAGGCCGTAATCTCGCAATTGCTGCACATAGGACAATAGTCTCTTATCCGGTTCAAGTGATGGTATAAGAACAACCATTTCGCCCTTTTGTTTCTCCATAATCCTCCAAAATAAGCCATTATTCGACATGTTTTTACATAATCTTTTATTGAATATTTTGTAGTATAACATCGGTAAGGGCAGCCGTAAACGAGCAAGCTGAATTTATGTGGTTCAAAAGAACTACTAAAATTGCCACATCCTTAATTTACAAAATCACCGTAAATTTGTCGATGACTTTGTGCTTACTTTTAGCAGAGTTCACCGCGCTTCGTCTGCAACGGCATATTAAAAGGCCATCCTATGCGGGATAACCTTTTCTTTGATCATGCTTTGTTCAACTGAATAGTTCGTTCAGTATAGGTGCACATATATTGGCTACGGCACCATCAGAAAACGGATTGGATAACTTCCCTGCTGCCAAAAGATTCAAATAGTTTGTGCTTCCTCCCTTACTGCAAAATGCAATATAGTCTTTACACGTCTCCCGATAGTTGTTTTCTGATCTCCCATAAAATTCAAAAACACTCATTAATGCAAAGTTATAGTCGATGTAGGAAAAAGGAGCGTTGAAGAGATGAGGTTGGCGTAGCCAAGAAGTTCCACGCTTAACGGATTCATGATGATTCCCGGCATGCCAGGGCATGTATTTCTGTTCAATTTCTCGCCACAGTTGACAACGCTGGGATTTTGTTAAAGCTATGTTCTCATATACTTGGTGTTCAAATTCATCAATGGCACATCTGTAAGGAAGGTATCGCAATGCCTCATACAGATGATTCTGTCTAAAGGTATTTTGATGCTCCCCGACTATAAGCTCCAAATAGGGGTATGAAAGGAATTCCATCGTCCTGGAATGCACCTCATTGATACTGACTGTTGAACGGTGATATTCGAACAACTTCTGACTGCGTGCTGCGGTATAAAATGCAAAACCATGCCCCAGCTCATGGATAAACATTAACGCGTCGTTGCCTTTGCCTTTTAAATCGCTAATAATGAAAGGTACTTTATAGTGTGGGAGCATACAACAGCAGTAAAAAGGCCGCTTATTAAGTCTAGGCTCAACATCAAACAATTCATGATCATAGATGAAATCAATGTAATCTCCAGTCTCCTGAGAAATCTCGTGAAATATACTTTTGACACTACGGACAATATCCCCAACTGCACCAATGGGCACAGAATCATCCTCAGGTCTTCCCTTTTCAAACTCGTCACAGGCAGGCGTTATGTTGTCAAGAATCTGTCTGCGAAAAGAGGAGATCTCTTCCTTCCCATAATCGATACGCCCCTGAATGCGATACGCCATTTCTATATAGTTATCAAAACCAAGGCTGTGGGCCAGGTTTGTACGAACGTGAATCATATTGTGGAATATGTCTTCGAGTTCATCAGACATCGCTTCTTTCGATTTTCCTGAAGAAACCAGCTTGTTATATTTTATACTTAATCGGTTTTCTTCAAGTAGCAGTGGAACGGCCTTTTCTCCGAAGAGGCTTCTTTTAATTCTCATATCCTGAATAATCTTATCGCCGAATTCAGCCCTAATTTCCTCGATATAGGGGGAATCCAGAAGCATATCGTCACATTCTTTTCGAAGCAACCTGATTCGCGGCTCTTCAATACTATCTATGTGCACTGCGTTGTTGTAAAAAGAATCCGAAGTGTCGGTCAAAAAACGGATATATGCAAGGTCCGTCAGCATATCTAAATATTGATCCGTGTTTTTTCGTGATAGCCAGAGATCACGGATTTCCTCGTAGGAAGATGCCGCTGCCATGTCCTCCTTAGATTTCAACAAAGACGCCTTTTCTTTTTCATAATCCGGGCAAATATAATTGAGTTCTGTAAATTTTTGCATATTTACTCTCCTCACTTAATCATATTGCGCCGCGCGGTCGCATAAAAAAACATACAATTTTTGCAAAAAAAAAATAGTAGACTTATATTAATTTTTTTAATACACTATTATGTACTCATGGCTTTTTTAGGGGTATCATTTTGTTACGTATGGACATTCGGTAAACCGGCACCTTATTGTGTCGGTTTTTTATTAGGATATAACAAAAAAGCAGGCCCCTGAAGGAAGAGACCCGCTTACAAAAAGGTATGTATTTTGTCTAAACACTCCTCGACTACTTCATCAGGGGCTTTGCCAGCAATATCAATACGCCTTGCTCTCCAATCGAGATTTTTTATTTGGTCCGTTAAAATAACCCCGCCAAATACAAGACCATCAGGCAGCGGCACTTCAAAGCCCCACCCCCTAACCGTATGAGTAATCGGACAAACAGAAACAAAACCCGTCGTGTCATTAAATGCTTTTGGCGACAATACGATTGCAGACCTTCTCCCGGTTTGTTCGTGACCTGCTTGGGGATTGAAGTTTATCCATACTAGATCTCCTCGGTCTACACTCATTTAGAGCAATTCCTTCCCTTCTACGCCAAATTCCATTTCATCGTGGCGATTTTCTGGTTTACATTGAGCCAATAACTGTTCCAGTGTCGGCTTTTTTTTGGCTGGTACCACGATAAGCGTATGATCGTCACCTACGATCAAATCAACTTCGGTTCCTTGGCGAAGCGCAATCGCCTCGGCGATCTGGCTTGGGATACGAATACCAAGGCTGTTTCCCCATTTTTGGACGGTTGTCGGCATGGATAAACCCCCTCTTCTTTGATTCCTTTGTACCATCGTATCACGCCCTCATTCCGTTGTATATACTTAGTATATACAAACACCAAAGAATGATGCTTTATACAATAAAAAATCAAGTAACTCAAAATTCAAGTCACAAAACATCCCATACACGCTTACCGTCAGACAATATTGTACGAACGAAATTCATTAATAAATCCCTCTAGCCAATCTTCTGAAAAATCAAGAGCACCAAAATCATTGATGAATTCAACATCCAGACTCATTACCCAAAATCGACGAGCTTTCATAAATAATTCAATGGAAGATTCATCTTGTTCAGTGAAGTCTCTAACTGATCGGTAGCCGGAGATTAATGCATTCCACAGCAAAGCTTTATTATCCTCTGGTAGGCGCTTTCTACCTCGAACTTGCGCTAAGTCGTAGGCACGCCATCCTTTTGCTGACCATTCAAAGTCATAATGAGTGAAGCTGTCGCCTTCTTGGAAGGCATTATTATTCCCATGCATATCTCCATGGCAAATCCCCCAATCCAAGCCTTGACTAGAAGCGGTGATAATACGTTCAATTAACGCGTTGGAGTATTCGCGCAGAAATGGCGTTGCGCTATGCTTTTCTCCAATATAATTCACAATACGATTTAACGGTTGACTGATGAGAAAGTTTGTATCCAAATCGTATCTAGGAAGGGTTAAAGTAATTTTGTCCAAGGCTGTATGTAATTCAGCAGCAGATCTTCCAAATGAGAAGCACGATTTCTCGTCTTGAAGCACATTCTCAGTTCCTGTCAGATAGCTGAAAATCACGGCAATTCTTTGGCCCTCTGGCGCATCTATAACCGTGTATAAGCTGTTGTCTTTTTGGGAAATGGGCACCGATACTTTTGTGCTTACTGAGCTCAATTCATCAATCAACTGTGTTAGTAAAGATAATTCATAAACAACATCATTTTCGCTTATTGAATGACGATATACACGTAAAATATAAAAACCTGTGGAGGTACGAATTCTATAAGTATCATTTAATCCACGCAGCCAGAACGAACAATCATTCCAGTCTCCAATATCATAAAGATTGCTCAGACAGTAATCTAAATATTTTGGATCTAAAACTGAACGTAGGGTAGTCGGTTGACTATACATTTTTCAAAACTCCTCAAAATATTAATTTTGGTTTCGGGCTTGTTCCTCCAATTGAGCGACAGTCTCTTCGAATTTTTTGATCGGACGATAGCCCAAGTCGTTTTTTATTTTGTTGCAACGATACGTCATTCTTATTGGGTTTCCATCCGGTATGATGAGCGTCTTTTTCATGGCATGTGCAATACGTACTGTAAACTCATTTTCTTTATAATTTCCGTCCACTGCGTTGTAGGTCTGGTTCACTGCTGCAGGATGCGTCGCTGCTAATACGCACATCTCAGCCAAATTATCCGCATGCACCCATGGTGTTAAATCATCAGGATGAATCCATGTCACATTTTCTACTGAGCTAATTTTTGCAATCAGCTGATCGCCCCAGTGAGATTTATTTTCGGCGCAGATCACACCCGGGCGTAATATTACACATTTAAATCACTAGTTATGGCATCTTGTAAAATTCGTTCCGATTCACATTTCGTCGATATGTACACCTCAGAGTGACCATATGCTAAATCGCTTGTTTCATCCAACTCCACATCACCTTCAAAATGACCATAAACAGATACCGTGGAAATATGTACGAAGCGTTCAACTCCAACCGAAATAGATGCATCAACCAGGACTTGAACCCCTTGAATATTAGATTCCTCAGCCGTGGTTCTATCCCCACCGAGATATGCCGCAGCGTGAATGACAATGTTTACATCTTTGAGCGCTTCCTTGATGGCTTCTTTATCCGTTAAGTCTCCGATTATAGGTGTAATGCCGAGTTCATCACAAAGGGGAATTTTCTCTTTGTTTCGTATAAGCCCTTTGACCTTTGCTCCCTCACTAAGACAGTTTGCAGCAATTTTATCTCCTACGGTCCCTGAAACACCTGTAACAAGAACCACTTTATCGCGAAGTCGCATTTGTAGTCTCCTTTATTTGAACTAGCAGCTTTTGAAACATATACCATATTCGCGGTCTACTACCAAGACCCTTTTTTGAGCGTCTATTTTTCCTTTTAGAAGGCATGAGGTCATTCAGTTCCTATGCGAAATCAAAAGGCTTGGCTCATTATCGATTCAAGTCCAACGGGAAACAACGTGTGAAAGGTGTGTACCATATCCAAAACGTAAACAACTACCACAGCCGCTTGAAGAAATGGATGGACCGCTTTAATGGTGTTGCAATAAAGTATTTGCAACATGATTTGGCTTGGTTTCGTTACTTAGACAGCAAGGAATATGAGAATACCGCATCGAATAAGAAAAATATGTTTGGTTAAATCGTGCCTGGTTACTGTGACCGACACGAACACCAAACTTCGGCTTTCTGCTTATTCTTGTTAAGCTAACGGGCAGGTTAGTTTAATAAAGATTTAAAAATTATTATAACATCTTAAAGTTTTTGAAAAGTGAGGGTTATAAACGAAGTTTCCTATTTTGAACGTTGAATTATCGAAGAAATGTTTGTGAAGGGAGCAGCTTGCCACGGCAGTTGCTCCCTTAGCATGTTGAACTATTGGGCAGGTAAGCTTGAAACTGATATACCTGGTACTCTATTATAAAAGAACTAAGAATCTGATCGAGAGGTGCATGAATGCGGTTTAGTGAATTTTACATCGGGCAAGTATTTCATACAAAATCAATGAGATTAACTAAAGAGGATATCACCAGATTTGCATCGGAGTTTGACCCACAATATATGCATTTGGATGAAGAGAAAGCAGGACAAGGACGTTTCAACGGAATCATTGCTTCCGGAATTCAAACATTAGCAGTTTCATTTAAGCTATGGATTGAAACCGGAAGTTATGGTAATGATGTAATCGCCGGAACTGCTATGAATAATATTAAGTTTGTAAAACCCGTCTACCCCGATAACGAAATACATACCATTGTGGAGGTAACAGCGCTTAAAGAAAAGCAGAGTGAATCGGGAATCGTTACAGTTTTGTTGTCCACTTTCAATGACAAAGATGAGAAGGTCTTTGAAGGCGAGTTATCCGTTTTGGTCAAAAATTGATTGAGCTAACGGGAAACGATAGCTCAATCAAGCCTCTCTTTTTACCCAGGGCGGCTTTATTATGGTAAATTATTAACAGTGGAATTTAACATTGCCTACAAAAAAAGCCACCTTACAGGTGGCCACAAGCTGATATGGAATGCTTCATATCTTTTTTTTCACGGGAATCCATACCTCGCATATCGATTCTCCCTTTTTATCATCGCTCCAATAGTATCTCTCCATGCAGGGTCCTTCCACTTGTTCAAAGCCTGCAGAGGGGAACCATTCGGAGTAGATTCTTCTCCATACATTCACGATCTCGAGCCCAATTTCCGAATCATCCGGAATCGATTCACGGCTATCGAATACCGCATAAGTCTGATCAGGAACAGAAAGTGTGGTGAGCCCTTTTGTGATTTCTTTTCCTTCCGGAAGCTCAGTTCCCATCAAATAGCGTTTGGTCCCATCCTCCCTGAAGTCGAAATAATAGCCATACAGCAGTGAACCCGCAGGTCTCCCGACCAACTCGTTAATCTGATCATGCGTCCCATCCTTCCAGATCTTCTCCACGAAGGCGGGGATTTCTGTGCTGGCATCCTTATGGATGACCACGTCTTTTCCGACTACAATCGTAGCCTTTTCTTCTACAATTCGATAATTCATTTCGGTTTCCCCTCTAATCTGAATTTGAAAAGAGATTCGAGGAAACGCTTTTAGCTTCACGTTCTTTTTCTTCGCCATGTTCGGCGTTACCCCATGCATTCGTTGAAAAGCTTTAGCAAATGCCTCTGGAGTCTCGTAACCGTACTTAAGCGCGACATCAATGACCTTGCTATCCGATCCTACCAGTTCTTCCGCCGCCAACGTAAGACGCCTGTTTCGCACGTATTCGGTAACGGTAAAGCCCGTTAAGGCATGGAACATACGCTGAAAATGATATTTCGATGTCATCGCGGCTCTAGCTATGTCCTCGATCTCGATGGTGGAGTTCAGATTATGTTCCACGTAATCAATCGCTTGTTGAAGCAGCTTAATCGTTTCCAAGTCCTCACCTCTCCTTTCGTTTTCATTGTAGAGAAACCGGTAAATCTGTTCCCGACCTGGAATGCTTTCATTTGTCCAAAATACTTGCCTCTACTTGTGTTACGGCTCAGCGCATCAGGATTTATTCCAATCTAGCGTCGGTCAGCCCCGTCTATTAACCTTTTTACAACCTTCGCGGGGACTCCAGCAACAACACTATTTTCCGGGACATTCCTTGTAACAACGGCTCCCGCTGCAACTACAGAGTTGTCTCCAATCGTCACACCAGGCAGTATTGTAGCGCTTGACCCAATCCAAACATTCTCGCCAATGGTAACTGGAGAGGGGTATGTGATATTTCTTGTTTCTAAAGATAACCCGTGATTAAGTGTAGCTATAGTGACATTCATACCTATCATAGATCCGCTTCCTATCCTAATTCCACCTCTATCTTGGAAGGAACACCCTGTGTTCATAAACACGTTTTTTCCAATAGTGATGTTTTTACCGAAATCGGTATAGAACGGTGGGAAACACATGAAGGATGAATCGATTGGATTGCCTGTTAACTCACGAAAAATCTCTATTATTTCTTCTTTTGAATGATAGGACGTATTCAATGCCATCGTTATTTTTTGAGCTTCATAACTACACTGAGTTAATAGTTGATGCAATTCTTTATCTTCACCTGAAATTGGATTTCCGTTTTTACAAAAATCGATAAAGTCTTTCATGTCCATGCTTGAAAACCACCTATCATTCATCGCAATAACGTTAGAGCCTTTCCTTTACACAACTCACATGGTGCTAATGTCAATTACGAATCTATACTTCACATCTGAAGCTAATACGCGTTTGTAGGCTTCATCAATCTGGTCAGCCGAAATGACTTCGATCTTGGGGACAATATTATGTTTGGCACAGAACTCCAGCATTTCCTGTGTCTCGCGGATGCCGCCGATCATTGAACCTGCAAATGAACGGCGATGACCGATAAGGGACATCACATTTACGGACAAGGGCTCCCCGGGGGCACCAACATTAACCAAGGTTCCGTCAAGAGTGAGAAGGGAGAAATAAGCGTCCATATCAAGCTTGGCACTCACTGTGTTAATCATTAAATCAAAGTGCCCCGCCAGTTTCTCGAAGGTTTCTGGTTCGTTTGTGGCATAGTAGCGATCTGCGCCAAATTGCAAGCCATCGTCTTTTTTGTTCAGTGTTTGCGATAGAACGGTTACCTCAGCACCCATAGCATGTGCAATCTTGACAGCCATATGACCGAGACCGCCCATTCCCACTACCGCTACTTTCTTCCCTGGGCCAGCTCCCCAGTGGTTTAGAGGCGAATAAGTCGTGATACCTGCGCAGAGTAATGGAGCAGCCACATCAAGCTCGATGTTATCCGGAATTCGGACTACAAAGTTCTCAGTTACGACAATGTGGGTGGAATATCCGCCTTGTGTAGGTTCGCCGTATTTATCAACACCTGCGTAGGTAGGGATATTCCCATTGAGACAGTACTGTTCCTCTCCTTTACGACAGTTCTCACATTCACCGCAGGAATCAACCATACAGCCAACCCCTACCCGATCACCAACCCTGTACTTTGTAACTTCGGACCCCACATCCGTGACAATTCCTGCAATCTCATGTCCAGGTACGAGAGGGTAGTTCACTGGCCCCCATTCGCCGTGAGCTGTATGGATATCAGAATGGCATATGCCGGCATATTTAATTTCAATCAGGACATCATGCGAATCAAGATCCCGTCTTTTAATTTCAGCCGCTCGAAATGTTTTGTCTGGACCGTCGACAGCCCTTGCTTTAGCAGTTATCATATAAAAACCTCCTATAATTTACTCCTGTTGCAAATCAATGCTACTCCTTAAAGTTAACTCTAAGTCAAGCAACAAATTTCCGGAGGACGGCATTTTATATGATGCATCGGCGAGGCTTGATATAAGGTTGCGAAAGATTTTATTTTAAAAAATATATATTTGTAATCCAATTTCTGGTATTATGGGGCATAACATAACCTTTAATCATTGTGAGAGGTGCAATATGGAGAATAACAAACATGATCTTAAACTGGAAGAACATTTATGCTTCTCGTTATATGCTTGTTCACGCGCCATTCTACGGGTTTACCGCCCTTACCTGGACGAGCTTCAGCTGACCTATCCGCAATATTTGGTCCTTGTCTCGCTTTGGGAGAAGCAAACAAGTACGGTCAAAGAGCTTGGCGAAGCACTTGATCTGGACACCGGCACGCTAACCCCAATGCTGAAGAGGATGGAAACCGCCGGGCTCATTACACGGCAAAGAGACACCGATGATGAACGTGTCGTAAACATCCACATTACGCCGGAGGGCATGGCTCTTCAAGAGAAAGCCGGTTGCATTCCGCAATCGCTGCTGCAAGCCTCGGGCATGAAGGATGAAGAGATTCGTCAACTGAATTCGGCCATTCAGCTTCTCTTGCGGAATGTAAACGAGACAGGCAAATAACACACAAATAAATCCACCCCAGCATGGCTGGAGTGGATAATCACAGTCAAGTAGTCACGCTTCCTGTGAAGCGCAGCCCTCATCCTATTTATGCGTTCGTATTCAGGAATTTCACCAATGCTTCGTTAAACTCCTCAGCATGCGTAGCGTTGAAGCCGTGCGGCCCACCCTCAATGATCACGAGCTTACTGCCTGCAATCTGCTCGTGCGCTCTTTGACCGCTGATCTCAACCGGTACGATTGCATCAGAGTCCCCATGAATGACAAGCGTCGGCAGGTTGAACTTCTTCAGATCATCGCGAAAATCCGTATAACTGAAGGCCTTGATGCAATCGTACGTACCCTTTGGCGACGCGAAAGCTGCAATATCGCGGTTATATAAGCGGAACGCTTCGGTAACTAAGTCGGTTCTATCCCCCGAGGTGAAGAAGTTCGTCACGAATGTATCCAGGAAAGCCAACCGATCGGCTTCTACCCCATCCAGGAACCCTTGAATGGTCGCGTCGTCGAATCCGCCGTCCGGGTTACTCGCTGTTTTGTGCAGAAACGGAGGGATTGCTCCTGCCAGCACGGCCTTCGTCACGCGTTCCGTACCATATGTGCCAATGTAACGGGATACTTCTCCGCCCCCCATCGAAAATCCAACCAACGTCACTTCCTGGAGGTCGAGATGCAGGATCAACTTATGCAAATCCGCTGCGAACGTATCATAATCGTAACCATTCCAAGGCTGGGAAGATTGACCAAACCCACGGCGGTCATAAGTGATTACGCGGTAGCCGGCTTCCACTAGTGCAGGCACTTGCTTCTCCCAAGATCGTCCGCTAAGCGGCCAACCATGAATCAACACCACCGGTTTGCCCGTTCCAACATCTTCATAATGAAGCTCAATCGCATGCCCGTTTTCCTGTCCAACCGTAACCTTTGCCATTGGATATCCCTCCCTTATTTAGGTTGTGCAAAATTATGTTTTGCAAAACCTTATGTACCCATAATATGGTACCAAAACCATATTGTCAACAATTTAATTGTTAAAATTTGATTTATTTTTTTCTCCCCTTAGCACTTCCTACACTATTCATCTCTATTGGGAAAAATTAAGAGGGGCACCTTATTTCGGCACCCCCCTTATTTATTGCTTAAATTACCCGGTTCCAACTAACCGTTCAAATTTTTGTTCACCATATTTTTCTCATGTTCAAGCAGCCATTCTTTTCTCCACAGACCTCCGGCATAACCGGTCAACTTCCCATTTGAACCGATGATTCTATGACATGGAATGACTATACTTAGCTTATTCTTCCCATTTGCACTTCCTACCGCGCGGACCGCTTTTTCCTTCCCAATGGACACGGCAATATCCTTGTAAGAGCCCGTCTTCGCATAAGGGATTTCTGTTAATGCGCTCCATACTGTCTTTTGAAACTCAGTCCCTGCACATTGGTAAGAAAATGTAAATTCATATCGATGGCCTTGAAAATATTCATCAAGCTGGTTATAGCATTCGACTAAAACCGGAGGAGTTTCAGGCTGCCTGAAATTCACCTTTTTACTTTCTTCCGAGAACAAAATAGACCGGATCGCTTCATGCGTACCGACGATCTCGATCACACCAATCGGGGATTCATAGTCTAATTTATAGATTTGTGTCATAACAAGGACCTCCACAGATAAAAGGTAGCATACGCCTGCCAACCTTCCCAGTTTACTGCATATTCCCGGATTTCGTCGATCGTCGGTTTCTGCTCAAGACCTAATACATTTTTTAATGCATTATGAAGGCCGACATCCGCGATAGGAAAAGAAGAGGGGAAATGCAGGCACTTCATCATCACATAATCTGCCGTCCATGCGCCGATCCCTCGGATCATCATTAAGGATTCGCGGATTTGCTGATCCTCCTTCTTCTGAAGTAAGGACTCTCTGGTTAGCTCACCATTTGCCATAGCTTTAGCGATGCCAATGGTATATTCCGCCTTCCTCATCGTAAATTGAAGCTGCCTTAAATCATCTAGATGAAGCGATGCTATCCTCTCACAGGAGGGGAATAACCAATACGTTTTCCCTTCGAAAACCAAACTTTCGCCATATTGCTCGACAAAGCGTCTTTTTAAGGTGTAAGCAAAGGTCAGATTAATTTGTTGTCCCATAACCGCCCATACTAGCGCTTCAAATAAATCGGGAATGCCGATGACCCGTAGTCCATAATAGCTTTGGACAAGTGTCTTTAATACTCTGTCTTGACTAGCCATCTGGTAGAACTCAGTCAACTTTTGATCCAGATCAAACCATTCCCAAATATACTCTGCCACTTGTTTGCGGGAGTGAATCGGTGGGACACCCATCGGAAATTCAACCGTGATGGAATGATTGTCGGAACTAATTTTGCACAAAATGAGAGCTTCGTTTACTTTGATTAGCTTATATATAGATCCCTCATCAATCTGATGGAGCACTTCCTGGTCCGACCTTCCCAAGTAAACTAGACATTCTTCAAAGCTAAATTCCTTAGGAGGGTAAATCACGATGTCCGATTCACGATCAATCCACTTCATGTTGGAGTTCCTTTCGATATTCGCTGGGAGAACAGTTCTTTAAACTTCGGAACACTTTATAGAAATTAGAAGGGCTCTGGAAGCCCGCCTCATAGCAGATCTCCAAATTCGTCAGGTCGGTGTAGTTAAGCAAATGGGCCGCTTTATCGATACGTATTTTTTCTAAATAGGCACGCGGAGTTTCGGAAGTTTCTTGCTTAAATAAGCGTTCCAGATAAAAAGGGCTTAGGCCCACCTGACCGGCTATATCGCTTAATGTCACATTTTGCTTATAGTGATTGACCAGAAAAGCAATCGTATTCCTGACAATCTCAATATGCGGGGAATGCTCCACCTCAGGCTGGCATCTTTTGCAAGGGCGGAAGCCAGCAGCTTCCACTTCGTTAATATCAAGATAGAACTCTACGTTCACTTTCTTGGGCTTTCTTGATCTGCAGGAAGGACGGCAGTATATCTTCGTGGTTTTGACTGCTGTAAAAAACAGACCATCATATTTACGATCACAAGCTATGATTTTCTCCCACATTTCTTCAAATGATAGGTTTATACTCGCAGCCATGTCACTCCACATCCTTTTTGATCCCCATGGTTCTCTATTTCAATTTTACGGCTCTTTATACTGGTATGCCCCATTTTATCAAGGAATAGGCTTCCCTTTCATCCTCGATCTTGCTCTTATGGTCTAAATGGACGGCGATCATCCAACCAACACCTGTATTTCTAGCGATTGATTCCGGAAACTATCATATAATTCGGTAACCAGAATCAAATCGGTCTCGATTTTGTTTTTCGCCAAAAAGGCATGAATTTGTTGAAGTCTCTCTTTCTTGTTGTCTTCATTATACGTCAGACACAAGTATTTTCCCCTTGGTATGGTGCTCACGGTGAATTCTAAATCGGTGAACTCTTGCCGGAATGCTTCCATGTTCATTGTCAGGTAAGCGGAAGTATAGGTTTCCAGACCGCCCCATATCGTAGTACCGATACCCGGATTCTTCATTTACAAAAGCAGGCGTAAGCAACCCGATTTTGTCGTAATGCCGCAAGGCTTGTATGGACACGTTATTGATTTTTGCCGTTTCGCCAATCGAAAACTTAGTTTTCATACAAAAAGCCCCTTTACTCTATACTTGGTATAGACTTTACAATTTGAATTGAGCAAAAACAAGTCCTTCATTCAAATCAAAAGGAGCACTGGTAAACATGAAAAAATTATGTTTTATTGTAGGCTAGGGTCTTTTTCCTTACTAAATCCGGGACAAACTATAAATTGAGGTGTGCTTATGAGCTTAAGGTTTGAATCTTTGAGTCGCCATTCTGCGGAAATTGAAAAAGTAAAAGAACTGTTCCGCACTTCTTTTCCTAAAAGTGAACAAATCCCTTTGTGGTTTTTACGAATGAAATTCAAGCAAGACTTTGTCGATTTTTTTGTCTTCTATGACGACAATCAGTTTGTGGGTTTTACTTACTTAATTACGCATCAACAGTTAACGTTTATTTTATATCTGGCCATCGATCCTTCCTTACGGTCGCAGGGTTACGGGCAGAAGGTGCTGGCCGGAATTAAAGAAAAGTACCCCGGGAATCGGATCGTCCTGAATATAGAAGCCGTGGATGAGTCGTCAGACAATTACCAGCAGCGGCTGAAGCGCAGGGAATTCTATGTACGCAATGGTTACATAAATACAGGTCTGCAACTCATAGAGCGCGGAGCTTTATACGAGGTCTTGGTGGATCAAGGCGAAGTCGATCTGGAGGAGTACCGCTATCTGTTCAAAAAGTTTGTGGGCGCCTTTCTCTACCGATTTTTTAAGCCAAAATTGTATACATGCAAAGGCATTTAGGCCAAAGCACTTTCCCTTATTTCATTCAGTTCGAAAAATTTTCTTAAATGCGGGAACAGCAAACCCATCACCTAAAATGTCCATGGATTTGAAATAATTAAGCTCTAGGAACTGGTCCAACTTTTCAGAAGTCTCATGCATCGGTGTATGCGTTAAAAACGCGATCTCCGGGATAAAAACAACCTCAGGAGCAACTCTCCGATGGATGTCCTGTATGGCTTGTAATTCGACCCATTAACACAGGTTTTATATGCATAGCATTCCACTGATTCATCTCATGCAGATCTGCAAACTTCGGGCACTCAGGTATCTTTACACCACACCAATCCTCAATATATCTCTTATTTCCGCCCCTGGTGATATGATTGTGTAAATCTGCTTTGGGTACTTTTCTCATTTCAGCCAAGCTATTTTGCTGCAAAGCCGCTATAAACTGATCTTTCATAAGTTACCCGCCTCCCCTGGATTCTCAATAATGACTTTCTAATCTATACGGTAGGGCTAATGAATGGTTACACAAGACACGTAAAACAACAAAAAAGGAGATCTCTTAAAGACCTCCCAATATGCTAGTTACTCTTGTTAACTATCTCTTTGGTTTTACCCTAATCCACACTTCGCTCCAGCATGTGCTGCCGTTGCCGTAATACAGTTCCAATTCATAACCGTCAATCTTTTCATAATCGGCCGTCGGCATCCACTCGGTGTATACTCGCTTGGTAAGATTCTGAATAGCTTCGCTTGTACCAGCCACTGTATGATTTTCAGTTCTGAAAATCGCCCATGTTGCAGCTGGAACAATCACTTCTTCATACCCCTCCGTTTGGCTTTTGCTTGTTTTATAGGCGAAAAGCATATAAGGAAACGAATTATTACCTTCAACCGGACGGTAATCGCAAATAGCATTGACCAAACATAAATTGTTCGGTGCTTCTGGAATCATGTTCGTTGATCTGGTAAGTTTGTCGATCCTGCCGTCACTAAGTGCATCTAGCCAAAATTGAGGTATAGAATTGAAATTCTCCCCGTTATCCGTGGTCATAATACTTTCGATACCATAAACAACAAATGCATCCTTTGATTCAATTCTGTAATTCATCGGAACAACTCCTCTAACTGTCAGTAGGAAAGAGATTCGGGGATAGGCTGTGAGAATCACGCCTTTATCGCGCGCCGATGACGGCGTTGTCCCATGAATATGGTTAAAGGCTCGTGTAAAAGATTCTGGAGAGTCGTAACCATACTTTAGCGCAAGGTCAATAATCTTAATGTTACTGTTCTGTAGCTCAAAAGCAGCAAGGGTCATCTTCCTACGTCTGATATACTCATGCAAGGAAACATCTGCTACTATTGAAAATACTCTCTGAAAATTGGAGTTGGAACAGCAAGCAATCCTTGCTGCTTTTGTCATATCAATATCCGTGCAGAGGTTATCTTCGATATAGTCGAGCGCTTTATTCATTCTTTCAACCCATGTCATCCCGTTCCCTCCCCTCTGATATTAGTTAATCAGTTATTCAGATAAAAATCCTTGCAGATGATGCGCAAATAATGCATGCCTTTTTTGCCCATATAATAGCGCGACTTGTAGCCTCAACGATCGGCTTCAGAATCGGTTCAGCCGTGTAGTTTTGATAGGTGCGCTCAATGGTAAAACCGGCATCTGACAGCCAATCGTAAACTTGCGTTAGCGTAGGAATGTGCTTATACCAACACTTGGGCATAATGATTTGCTCACCGCTATTTGTGATGAGCTCCCAGTGACCCGTTCCGGTACAAATCTGGGTTATTGGATCATACACGCTGCCATAGGTAACGGTGCAACCCGTCGTGCCCAATTCGTCTGTCCCTTTGAAATAGCTGCTTTCTTGTAAGCTATTGAATCGATCAGTTGGATTATAATGCAAGTCAAAATCCATATAAAGGTGTCCACCCGTGCGAAGGGCTTCTGAAGCTTTTTTAATAAGGGATTTTTGCGCCTCTTTGTAGTCCATCTTGCTTTCAATGTTAATCAGGATATTGCCTGCCATGACTACAACATCAAAATCGACACCCCAACCGGAAGTTGCTGCATCCGCCTGATAACAGCGTATATTCTGCAAACCCTCCATTCGGCGATAACAGCGCAGGAGCATATGCTCATCGGCATCAAAGCCTGTAACGAAATGATTCGCCATTGCTAGAGGGACACAGATCCTACCCCCACCGCAGGCAACTTCAAGTATATTCAGTGGTTGATTTCCCGTTTGCTCTGTAAGTACCTTTAACAGAAAATCGACGTCGTGTGTTTGGTTTTCAAACTGTTCATACACACTGGCATACCAATGTTTTGCGATATAATCTCTGTTCACAGATTTACCTCCTATTTTTCAGGAGGGTTAAAGCACAGTAATCACCCTCCAAGAAATGAAACGGACGGACAAAACTGTTATATTACTCATCTATCATCACCCTTTCGACATTTAATGAAAAGCAGGAAAACTGTATTTCACTATGATTTTAACTGGAATAATTTTTAGTACAAATGTAAAAATTCATTATAGTTATTCTGTCAAAGTTTACTTGAAGTAGTGCCTCCCGAAATGCAGAAGACGCTTCGCTTATTAAAGCAAAAAAGGTCTGTAGACTTAGACTTCTGCAGACCTCATATACTATGATCCCTTTTTAGCGAATAAAGAGTGGCCCTCACGCCTCGCTCTTAAATCCGAATACCACGTATCTATTCAAAAAAATCTTCAGGCGAGGTCGAAAACAGTACTAGTTCTCATACAGATGAGAGGTATCCATATGCTCCAGAAGTTCAGCCGCATTCTTTTCCATGTAAGCAATCACTTTATCAGATAGGGCATTCCCAAAGCTAAATCGTCTTACGCCCAATGCTCTGAGCTTATTACAGTTTGTTAGGCCAGGTAATGACATCACATTCAGTGCAGCATTAAGATTCATTGTGATTTCTTTAATCTCATTCTCTTCCACTAAACCGGGAATAAAAATCCCACTAGCCCCACTCTCAACGTAGGCCTGCGCTCGCTCAATCGTCTACAATAGAGGATTTTGTCTTTGAAGGTATGTATCCGTTCTTGCGTTAACATAAAAATCCTTATATCCATGGCTCTCCAACGCCGCCCTTATATTCCTTAAAAGGTCACAATGCTCAGCGATCTCTCTTAATCCATTTTGTGTTTTGAGTGAATCCTCAATATTGATACCAGCAACCCCTGTATCTGCTGTCCTTAGCACATGATCCACAATGGTTTGCCTATCTTCTCCGTACCCCGCTTCAATATCCGCAGACACTGGAACCTTTACGTTCTCTGCTATAGTTTTAATGATTCCTAAATGCCTTTCAAAATTAATCAATTCTCCATCCGCATATCCTAGTGAGTTAGCGATCCCCCAACTGGTCGTACCAATGGCTTTGAATCCTGCTTTCTCAAGTATTAAGGCCGAAAGCAAATCCCAGGCGTTTCCTAGAAACAAGATATCCTCTGAAAAATGCAGCTCCTTGAATTTCTGAATTTTGCTCATCATATTTCCTCCTCGTTATGTTTATTAGAATCATTCTAACAAGTCTTCGCCCCCGATCTCGTCCCCATTCTTGCTTTTATGGTCTGTTTTATAAAACAAAAGAAGCGAAGCCATTGTGCCTCACTTCTTCTTTTATCTACACATATATATTCAAATCCATGCGCCACAAGGAATTCCGCAAAAAAACTTGCCCTTATTTGTGATACAGTTCAGCTTAACGGGTCTATCGGTCAAACAAAGCGCGTAATTTCAAAAGGCCGTCGAAGCATTCGGCGGCCCGGGTTGTCGTCTATGCAATTTGCGTAATAACAAGATGTGCGGAAACTGGCCTTGTTCCTCCTGCTAATGGAGTGATCGTGAGTGCCGCGGCGTTGCCAGCAGGGTTTCGAACTGTGAGTACTGAATTAATGACCGTTGTTTGCACAAGAGCCATTCCTACTATTTGAGAAGTACCTGTTGCACGCCCGACCACCGTATAAGCCAGATCAGCGCCGTTGAGTGTTAAAATGAGTTGGCCCGGTTGATTTACACCTACCTGAAACAAAACCTGATAAGTACCAATTGTCGCCAAGTTAAATGAGCTCGCATTTACACGCGTAATTTCAGTCCCACTGATTGGACCGTCCTGTGGAAAACTTACGTCCGTGTTGGGAGCGACAGTTGCTGCATTATCAGGAGGCATCAAGGCAAAAAAATCTGCAAAGCCTATTACTCCACCTGTCGGTCCTGCTGGTCCCGCTGGTCCCGTTGCGCCTGCTGGTCCTACTGGTCCTGCAAGTCCTTCGGGTCCTGCTGGTCCTGTTGGTCCTGCTGGTCCTGCTGGTCCTGCTGGTCCTGCTGGTCCTGCTGGTCCTGCTGGTCCCGCTGGTCCCGCTGGTCCTGCCAACCCTGCTGCACCAATTGCTCCTGCAAGTCCTGCTATTCCTTGAGGGCCAAGTGCTCCTACAAGTCCTTCAGGTCCAATTGCACCAATCGCTCCTACAAGTCCTGCTATTCCTTGAGGACCAAGTGCTCCTGCAAGTCCTTCGGGTCCAAGTGCACCAATCGCTCCTACAAGTCCTGCTATTCCTTGGGGGCCAAGTGCTCCTGCAAGTCCTTCGGGTCCAATTGCACCAATCGCTCCTACAAGTCCTGCTATTCCTTGGGGGCCAAGTGCTCCTGCAAGTCCCTCGGGTCCAAGTGCACCAATCGCTCCTACAAGTCCTGCTATTCCTTGGGGGCCAAGTGCTCCTGCAAGTCCCTCGGGGCCAAGTGCACCAATTGCTCCTACAAGTCCTGCTATTCCTTGGGGGCCAAGTGCTCCTGCAAGTCCCTCGGGGCCAAGTGCACCAATTGCTCCTACGAGTCCTGCTATTCCTTGGGGGCCAAGTGCTCCGGCAAGTCCTTCAGGTCCAATTGCACCAATCGCTCCTACAAGTCCCGCTATTCCTTGAGGTCCAAGTGCGCCAGCAAATCCTTGGGGCCCAGCTTCTGCAATTGCTCCGGCAAGTTCTTGAAGTAATTGCTGTCCTTTAGGAGGGGGACACGGTACCCGCACTATTTTTTTACAAACTCGAAGTCGACGTTTTTTCTTTTTTCCTTTTGGGCGGCATTCAATTACGATTTTCTTTTTACAGCGTTTGTTTCTATCCAGACAACTCAATAACGACACCTCCCTATAAATATAGTTCAGTGTACGTAAGTCGTTTATCTCGGGCATGGACGAATAGCCGGTAATTGGCTGGACTAAAAACTATTTTAAGAATATTGGGTTCTGAAGACAAACAAAGAAGTGATCATTGAAACGATAAAGTTTCTTCTTCCCCCTCGCGCTCACGATTCCCTATTATTACATTTAGGTCTTTAAATAACTAACAATAAGTACTAATATGTAATCAAACGGACATGGAGGTGTTCAAATGGCTGATTTACTAACCGTCGATCAATTCGCCCAGATGCTCGAAATGCACCCTAGAACGATCAGAAGATACATCCGAGAGAACCAACTAAAAGCGACAAAAGTCGGAGGAGAATGGAGAATTAGAAAGGAGGATGCAGAAATGTTTATGGGCAGTAAAATTGATGAACTAAAATCAGAAGCTATGGACGACATTCAGGCTTTTATGGAAGGAAAAGACAGCGAGGTTGAGGGAAAACTTCAAGTATGTACAGTGCTCGATTGTTATGTTGAAAACCTGGAGGCCTTAAAAATCTCCGAAATCATCATGCGGCACATGAATCAAGCGGACCCTGCGCGGGGAAAAGCGAAGTTCCAATACTTTTTCGATGAGAAGGAGAAAAAAGGACGGTATATTATTTGGGGAACACCCGCCTTTGTTGGTAAAGTTCTTTCAGCGGTTGGGGAGGCAGTACAGTAATGTGAAACGAGCAGTTCAGTAAAATCGATTTCCTACACGACGAAGTCCTGTTAAAATGACATGCCGTCGAATACGACGAAGAAAGATGAATAAAGCGACTGCAGCCATGGCTTGGGGCCATCAGCGGCAGCCGCTTTATTTTGTTATAATAATATTTTTTATTTTCCGGTTTCTGGCATGATCCAGACAACCTCGCACAAGCGAACGAAGAAGGTTGAATCCCTTTCTTGAATTACGACATGATCCGGCTTTGCGTCAACTACCATACCGCTTACTGATCCCCGAACCGTGTCGAGAACCGCTCTTTTTCCGATCAGACTACGCACGGCTGCGTACACGTAAGGCTCGATGACGACGACCTGAACTGGCTGTTGCATAGTGGGTGGCATCGAGTGCATCGGCTGGTTCATGCCCATTGTCATTTGAGGCATTACAGATGATGGTACCATGTTATTCAATTGAATCCCTCCGTTTTGGTATTCATACAAACCAATGTATGAGCCCGCCCACGAAAGAGTTCACGATATATTTGTTAAATTTGATACGGACGGCCCTACCCTTGACCTCATTTGCCATTCATGAACAGGATCGTGGAAATGCCTTTTTGCCGGGTGGGGTCAGGGACTTTTAACATTCCAATATCGATTAAATGCTTAAGTACGTAGACGCGCATGGTTCCTGACGCCATGTTGTTCTGCGACCAGTAACGCACATATTTATGCGCATGTTCTGGCTGACCGTCAAGATACAAACGGTAGACCTCCTGATCCAATTTTCTTGCAGCTTCTTTGATTCGTTCGGACGGTTGTGGAATCGCCGCTTGCAGACGTTCTCCGGTTTGCTTATCTTTACAATAGACAATATTTACTTCAAAGCCCGAGTCCTTTCGAAGCAAATAGTGTTTGTCGAATAGACGACGGTAGATATCGATATTCGCATGGTTTTGCGGCAAATCCCCATGAATCACGTGCACCAAGTTGATAAAATCCGAATTCAGATTATCTCTCCAGCCGCCCTGCCGACCGCACCACCACATGTCGAACTGCCATGCTTTCATGGCAAGCTCATCGGATTCCCGATTCATATCGCCGCACCAATAATATAGGTTGCGATCAAAGCTGACATCAAACTTTCTGTCAATTGTTGCATATGCCACGTAATCGCCGCCATCTTTTCGGCTGACGGAAACTTCTTCATGACTCACCTTATTGAGTTCTTTGAAGCTCAACTGTTTACCGGCATACGGGATGAGGCTCCATAACAACAAATTGACATCGCCGTCTGGAATGTAAACACCCGTGTCTTGGAACACTTCAGCCATCGAGAAAAACGCCTTGAAATAATGCTCGACAGCCATCTCAGCATACTCTGTGAACAAACGGTGCAGTGCCTCACTTTTTGCTTGGGACGGATCATCAATGTACATATTAGTACGATATTTCCCGCCCGAGAGTTGATCCATAAAACCATACTCTTCTAAAAAATTGATTTCATCCTCGATAAATACAGGCGAAATGCCCAGCTCCTCGGCAATTTCATTTACGGTAAGCGGTTTGTGATAAGCGGAGTAGGCGATGTTTTGCCGGATTGTCGTCGCCAGAAAGTCGGAGGTGTCGCCTTTGTTCCCCGGGGATCCACTATGCCCTAAACCTACCATGCGGATTGGATTGATGCCGAGATTTCCCATCGATCGGATGGTGTTCATGTTTTGTTTCAGCTCCTTTTTCGCTTCGAATAAGTGCCATTTGACCGTGCCCCCGGAAAGCCCCATCGCAGCCGCGATCTCGCTAATTTTCATGCCGCCGTAATAATACTTGACTACGATTTCCCGTTGCTGATGAGATAAAAAAGCGATTTCCCGCCGCAATGCGCCAGCCGTCTCTTGACGGATCATCGCGTCCAAGCCCTCGTCATTGGACATCACCTCGTTGTCATCTATCCGCAAGTGGTTGGACACTTTCACTTTCTCACCAACGTATTTCGCCCACACATAATGCGCGATCTTAAAGACATAGCTGTTCAGATCAAGGAATTCTGACTTTTTGAGAAGCGTCTGATATACCTCCAGCGTCATTCTTCCCGCCAGCTCCTCGGCTTCGGCGATATTGCCCGTTTTGTTCAAGGCAAATCCGTACAGCGGCTTGATGTAATCCTTGATAACACGGTCGGCTTGGGGTTTATCCATGACTTGAAAGCTCCTTCTTCTTGAATGGCACTCCATTAAATACTGCAGCGAAAACGAAAAAGGTTGGGTAAATGAGAAAAAAACTTTCGCTTCGAGTGCTTTCTTTCAAAAACTGTAACAGCAACGATGTAAAAATAATATCTAATAAGTTACTGGCGAACCTACTTCGATAGACATTAAATCATAGCAGCAAACACGGACTGCCCCAAAACAAAGAGAACAGCCCGCAGGCTGTTCTCTTTGTTATCTTCCTTAGAAGCACGTGAATGAGCTAATCCGGTTCAAATCTATGCCAAAGTACGCCCAGAAATAACCGAACCATCTAAACCCTGCAATAGAATTACGCCCGACGAATACCGGGAAGAACCAGAATTGCTCGCCGTTGTTCAGCCAAACGTATGTGTTACGGAACAGGCAGCGTCTGATCCCGCCGGGGTCAACAGCAAATGTGGTGGCCGACATTTGCGGTACGAATTGCGGTGGAGGAGCCGTCGGCGCTTGAACGCCTCCCGGTGCACCCCCCGGAAATCCCGGAGTCCCCGGAAATCCACCTGGAAACCCCGGCCCTCCTGGCACGCTTGGTCCGCCCGGGAATCCCGGAAATCCTCCGCTGCTTCCCGGCGTTGGAAAAAATCCCATATGTGATCGCTCCTTTCAATGAATAGGCATAATCATTATATGCATTCGCGGAAAGGGCGCTTGGGCGAATGCCCAATTAGAAATCCCCGCCATCCGATGGATGGCCCTTTCCTCTCTAGCTACATGTTTTGCTTCTCCAATGAACTAAGCTCTTCTTCAATCCGACTTGCGTCAATTAGAGTTGTGCTCACGTGGTACCACCCAATTTTATCAAATGCCTCACGGCATTCACCTCTTCAGGTACGACACTATTCGCGTTTATACCCTTGCACAGTAACGATTGCGGGTTCCGGCGCAGCCTACAACCACATGAGGCTTAATATCAAATTACTTCAGATGCTTATTCAGTATGTTCTCTTCTAAAACATCAAATTTATTTCCGTAAACTTTGGTAATATGTTTTTCTCCCCAAGCACATAAAGAATCCAGAATTTCTTTCAAACTCCAACCATATTCACTTAGCTCATACTCCACTTTGGGAGGAACTTGGTTATAAACAATTCGATGAATGACTCCGTCTTCTTCTAATTCACGTAGTTGCTGCGTTAACATTTTTTGAGTAATGTTTGGCATCAGACGTTTCAATTCACTTGTGCGTTTCCTTCCATGCGTTAAGTGACATAAAATCACACATTTCCATTTTCCACCAATGACCTCGAGAGTTGCTTCTACCGAAATATTGTACTTCTTCTGTTGCATTGTAAGTTCCTCCTAATATATAGGCACTAAAAAGTTCCTATGGCACTTTTAAGTATCTATATTACTTAAAAGTGCGTACTTCTCTTTAATATCCTTTTATCTCATAATAGCATTTGCGGGTTAGACATAACAGTATCCAATTTTTATCGGTTTCATGAAGTGCGCGCACTAACCCAATATCATATTTCAGGAGGAAAAAATGTCTTTAGATAAAAAGCGAAGCACCTTCGCCTTGCTTGCCCTAGCAGTAAGTGCATTTGCCATTGGCACCACCGAATTTATCAGTGTGGGGCTCCTGCCATTAATTGCAGAGGATTTAAATATATCTGTCACGACAGCCGGCCTAACCGTTTCTTTATATGCCCTAGGAGTAACTTTTGGAGCACCTGTCCTAACTTCTATGACCTCCAAGATGCCACGAAAATCTTTACTACTTTGGATTATGGTGATTTTTATTATTGGAAATAGTATCGCTGCTTCTGCTATAAATATCGGAGTTTTACTTGTAGCGCGTGTTATTTCTGCCTTTTCACATGGTGTTTTCATGTCAATCGGCTCCACGATTGCAGCGGATCTAGTTCCAGAAAATCGAAGAGCTAGTGCGATATCGATCATGTTCACGGGGCTTACGGTAGCAACTGTCACAGGGGTACCCTTCGGAACATTCATCGGTCAGCAATTGGGCTGGAGAATAGCCTTTATCGTCATCGTAGCTGTCGGTATCCTTGCGCTAATCGCCAACAGTATCCTGGTTCCATCCGATCTACGTAAAGGAAAACAAACTACACTCAAAGATCAGTTCAAATTAGTCACAAATGGTCGCCTAATGCTTATCTTTATCATTACAGCTTTAGGCTACGGAGGAACATTCGTTGTCTTTACTTATTTATCCCCCTTGTTACAAAATATCACTGGGTTTAAAGAAGGCATTGTTGCCGTGATTTTACTTGTCTATGGAATAGCTATTGCAATTGGGAACATAATTGGTGGAAGACTATCCAATCAAAATCCAATTAAGGCTTTATTTTATATGTTTATTGTCCAAACGATTATCCTATTAATTTTATATTTTACAGCACCATTTAAAATAGTTGGATTGATAACCATTTTCTTAATGGGCATGATGGCTTTTATGAATGTGCCGGGATTACAAGTGTATGTTGTCATATTAGCAGAGCGTTTTGTCCCTGCTGTGGTAGATGTAGCATCGGCTATTAATATTGCTGCATTCAATGCTGGCATTGCGATTGGTTCCTTCTTAGGCGGATTTGTTACTGATTCGATCGGTCTTATTCATACTACATGGATTGGATCGCTCATGGTTTTAGCGGCTGTCCTACTTACGGGTTGGAGTAGATCGCTCGAAGGCAAAGAGCAGCGAAAAGAAACAAAAGAGCTTGCTATCTAAAAGGCTGCTTTTTCAAGCAAACAAGGTGGTGATGCGAGGGTATTTTTATAATCGCTTCATTTTAATCATTAATAATTGGAGGTCTTATAAATGAGTAAAAGTTTACAGAGTACAACAACTTTGCATAATGGGATCAAAATGCCTTGGCTGGGTATTGGGGTTTTTAAAGTTGAAGAAGGTCCCGAACTTGTCAATGCCATCAAATTTGCAATCAAGCATGGATATCGCAGTATAGATACTGCTGCAATTTATGAAAATGAAGCTGGTGTTGGACAAGCCATAAGGGAAGGAATAAAGGATGCTGGAATCTCTAGAGAAGAATTATTTATCACTTCTAAAGTGTGGAGTTCCGATTTAGGTTACGAAGCAACGATAGCAGCGTATGAAACAAGCTTGAAAAAACTTGGCCTTGACTATTTAGACCTTTACCTTATACATTGGCCTGTAGAAGGCAAGTACAAAGAGGCATGGAGAGCGCTTGAAACTCTCTATAAAGAAGGAAAAATAAAAGCTATTGGAGTAAGTAACTTCCAGGTTCACCACCTTAAAGACTTAATGCTAGAGGCACAAGTAAAACCAATGGTAAATCAAGTGGAATACCACCCACGCTTAACACAAAAGGAAGTTCAAACTTTTTGTCAAGATAACGAAATTCAATTAGAAGCCTGGTCACCTTTAATGCAAGGTCAATTATTAAACGACCCCATTTTAATAGAAATTGCTAAAAAGTATAGCAAAACGGTTCCACAAATTATATTACGCTGGGATTTGCAAAATGGCGTTATCACTATTCCAAAATCAACAAAGGAACAAAGAATTATCGAGAACTCAAATATATTCGACTTCGAATTATTGAAGGAAGATATGGAATGTATTAATAGTCTGAATCAAAATCATCGAGTGGGACCAGACCCTGACAACTTTGATTTTTAAAGCCTTGGTTCATCGGTTAAAATCTTAAGATGCCCTCCTTTATGAGAGCATCTTAATTTTTATTAGTGATAATTGATAAGCTCCTCACTATCAACTCCCATTGTCCATCATCAATTAGGGACTGTGTTAAAGTCCCATTACCAACGGTTGACCGCATGCTCCGCAAAGGCCACGAGATCCTTAACCTCGATGACCGTGCCGTCGTCCAAAACGGCCTTCCCGTTAAACCTTCCGAAAATTTGGTGGCAATGTGTATCAATAATTTTCAGCTTCGTTTCTGTGTACCGATCATAGATCGGCGTGAACTGCATCTCGAATCGCCCATCATCGCTGGTGAAGGTTTTCTTGGCCATGTAACCGCCGCCTCCTTGCAGGTCGAAGTGAACCTGGCCGAGCTTATGCGCTTCACCGTCATAGAACAAGATGTTCTCCGTGGCGGCGGACGTGTTGCCGAAGCCATAGCCGATGTTAAAGCCGAACCGTTTGCCGAAGGTATAACCGCTGCCGCTTCCCCAGAACCACTCATGACTGAACGGCCATACGCCCCGGCCCCAATCAAGAAGACCGAAGGCGGTATCGGCCTCGAACTGATATTCCTGCTCCCCAATTCGGGCAACACCGCTAGCAGGCATACCATTGATTTTATGGTTGTAATAGAAAAAGCGTCTATCCTCATCGAATGGCGTTGCCATCACAATCGAGGTAGGATCAGGCTGAATTAGCCGAATATCGATGTCGATTGGTAACTGCTTGCCGTTGCCGTCGGACTTGCAAATAAGCCTGCGCTCTCCGTCCGTCACTTGAAATTGCATGAGGAAGCCCTTTTTTCGATACATCAGATCGCCTTGCTCGGCTGTTGTCGGCATCTTCAACCGACCGAATGGAAATATAAGCATGTTCGAAATATCGTACCGTTTACCAGTTTCAAACTCGAAGAGCCTCACGGATACATCGCCGGCGTAGGAGACATGCCCGATGGTCATCTGCAAGCAAAACTGATCGTTCGACACTTGATAGAAGTCCCATTCCTTCACGCGCCAGGGCGGCGCCTTGATGGCCTCCCGATTGAAGGTGAGAACGGCTTGGGTCGAGTATCCACGCTGCATTAGGATACCGTCGCTGCCCAGTAAAGGACCGGGCGTATGAATCCGATTTTGCATAAGTCGATCCCTCCACAATTAAGTAGCCTCGTTTATAAGGCATGCAGCCGCTTCTTCGCATGCTTGGCCGCGGGGATGAGCGGGAGTAGAGTGAGGAGCGTCATGACCGCCGAGACGATGAATAACGATTCGGTTGGAACCATGCCTGCTACGCCATCGATCTCCATGTGAACCCCGTAACGGTTAATGAAATAACCCGAGATCAGCGGTCCGATCACCATGGGCACACATACGGCGAACACCATCTTGACCCCTTCAAATTGGCCGCGTTGGTGCTCGGGATACAGATTTTTGATCCAAGCAGTTATGGTTTGCACCATCAACACATAGCCTATGCCCGCACCGAAAATGCCGATTAGCAGAACCATACGATTCGAGAACATCGAAATGAGGACGAGGCCGGCGATATTGGCGGCGATCGCGTACCCTATTACCGGAGCAATCCGGCCGCGGTTAATCACCTTCGCCACTGGAATCGTCAAGAAGATGGCGGCTAGCAGCCCGACTCCCTGCAGCGTTCCGGCCATCGCGTAGTCCATATTCAAGTAGTTGTTCAGATAGATCGTAATGTAAGGAAAATAAACGTTGAACCCGATAAAATATACGCCATTGACAATGAACACCCAGAATAGCTCCTTATTCGCCAAAACGGTATGGATGCGAAACACCTCGGCGAATTGCGCCCCATAACCACCCTCATGCTTTCTAGCGGTCAATCGGGAATGGTCCCGAAGGGTGAAGAGCGCAAACACTCCCGTCAGCATCACGATGCCGCCCATCAGAGCGAAGAAAGGAAAAAAGTCGAACGCATCGACAATCATCCCTGATACGATAGCTCCGAAGATCGTAGCGAGCACGGGCATGGCGGCGAATGCGCCCCCGAGCTTACCGCGGTTACTCGCGTTCGAGATGTCGGTCGTCCATGCATTGTAACCGGCGTCATAACCCGTAGAGCCGAAGAAGCTCATTACGGCATCAGCCGCTACAACGAAGACGACGGCAACGATCAGCGGATCCTTGGGAAGAAACTCCGCCAAGCCAAAAGCAATCGTGAGCGCTCCCCAACAAATGTAACCGATTGCAATAAACGGCTTGCGCTTGCCTATACGGTCGCTCCACGTACCCACAAGAAAAGCAGCGAGTGTCGAGACGACGGCGCTTACGCCAACCATCCATGAAATAATGGCAGGATCTTTGGCAATTTTGTCATACACATAGGTGTTGAACCAGGAATTCTCGATATTCCAGCATATTTGACCGGCCATTCCAAGAATCCAGACGAGCATCCAATTTCTCCGGGAAATGCGATCAGTTATGGGTGATCAGCTCCTTATGCAGGCTGTACAGTAGCTCCGCATCCATTTTGACAACCTCTCTGTCATAGCTCAAAATACCGTTTATTTCGGTTTCCACATCGGTCAGCTGCGTGTATACGGCGGCAGACACCCCTTTGGCGATCAGCGGCTTCAGCTGGTTTCGGATTAGAGAAGTATATGCGGCGGTCAGCTCGTCTCTTGACTTGAATATTTTGTACCCAAATGCCTTACCCTCCCGCCACTCATGACCTTTCTCAACCAAGCCGTAGCCTCCGTATTCAGAAATAACGACCGCTCTATCCCCAATGCGTCTGGGCATTGCCAGCTTGCGGAAGTAGATATGGACACTCTTGATGTCGCCATACCCCTGATCATGCCAGCCGCTTGCATGGTCCACAACGCGCGTTGGGTCGTAACGGCTTACCCATTCGGCAATCTCAGCGGCATTGAACTGCCCCCATGCCTCATTAAACGGGACCCACATGCCAATGCTGGGAACATTATAGAGCGCATCAATCATCTCCCGCAGCTCCTTGCGGTAATTATCCCGGTTTTGAGATTCATGTCTTCCCAGCGCCTTGCGGGGCCGATCATTTACACGCACTCCGCCAATGACAAGGTTTGGATAGACAAGGTGGTGAAGATGGTTCCATGTCCCTCCCCCATTCACCATATCCTGCCACACAATAAGTCCATGACGATCACAATGATAGTACCAGCGGGCCGGCTCTACTTTAATATGCTTACGAGTCATATTGAAGCCAAGCTTCTTGGTCATCCTAATATCGAATTCCAGCGCCTCATCCGTAGGCGCCGTATACAGCCCATCCGGCCAGTAGCCCTGGTCCAAAATCCCGTGCTGGAACAAGGGCTCGTTATTTAGCAGCAGTCGCTTCGTCCCCTCGCGGTCCGTCCCGATGCTAAACTTGCGCATGCCGAAATAACTCCCGATCTCGTCTACGATACGATTGTCGCGATCAAGCAGCCTAACGGTCAGATCATACAGGAAAGGCGAATCCGGGCTCCAGAGCCGAGGCTCTGGAATCGAAAGCGTGAGCGGTTCATCCACTGCGCTGATGCCGGATACGATAATGGATTCTTTTTCAAAGACGATAGCCTCGAAACGCCACTCGGCACCTTCGCCGCCAGCCACATTTATGCCTACGGATAACGATTGATTGTCCAAATCCGGGGTTAACCGGTGAGATTGAATATAGGCTTGAGGTACAGGTTCAATCCAGACGGTCTGCCAGATGCCGGATACGGCCGTATAGAATAACCCTCCCGGCTTCAATGTCTGCTTGCCGCGTTCCTGCCCGTAACGATCTGTCGGATCCCATACCGCAACTGTGATCTCATTATCCCCGTCGATCAGCAAACTGGTGATATCAAACGAAAAAGGGTAATACCCTCCGGTGTGCTTCCCCGCTGCCTGTCCGTTAACCCATATTTCCGCCTTCCAGTCCACCGCCCCAAAATGCAGGAGCACGTTTCCCTCCCTCCATGAATCGGGGAGCCGAAACGATCTGCGGTACCACAAGCGTTGATCCGGCATTAGCGGCTTCTTTACGCCCGACAGCACGGATTCGACCGGGAAGGGAACGAGAATTCGCCCGTCGTTTTCACCCATACGATCCGCACCCTGCGGCAAAATGGCATAATCCCACCAACCGTTTAGATTCAGCCATTCACTCCTAACCATCTGGGGCCTAGGGTATTCGGGGAGCACCCGCTCCGGGTCCACTTCATCAGACCATTGGGTCATCCATGTTTTTCGTTCATCGTCCATTGCTCAACTCTCCCGTTTGTGGACTATAATCATTAGTAACTATTCCATTTTGGAATCGATTTCCTTCTTTTCTATACTCTAACACACCCCATTGTTTTCCTGCTATACATGACACTTCAGATTTCCGGTGAGCTGCCACAGGGAGATTTAAAAGTACGTGACTCAAATCACAACTGTGAATACCTGGACGGGTATACTTTTATCGAGTAAAGATACCATAGGAGGTTCTAGCATGGGGCGATATGAACAGCAAAGAAGTTTCTTGAAGTCTAACTTTCTTGAATTTAAACATGTGAGAACAGATAAGATAAAGGGTCTGCCAAAACCACTGATCGTAAAACCTTATTCCTCATCATCCGTCATTATTGATCTCCCTGAATGTAACGAGGACGTTGTAAAAAAACAAAATATTTATGACTGCATCAAGGATAGAAGAAGTACCCGATTTTACTCGGAGGAAAGTTTAAGTCTTGAGGAGTTGTCCTATCTATTATGGGCTACTCAGGGGATAACAGGCACAACGAAGACTAGAGATACCCTTCGAACTGTGCCGTGCAGCGGCGCAACGCATACCTTTGAAACCTACCTTTTTATCATGCGGGTGGAGGGACTTCGCCAAGGCACCTACCGATATTTACCCGTGGAACACAAACTCTTATTTATGTCTGAATTAGATGAAATTGATCAAAAAATCGATGCCATTACTTTAGACCAGCCCTTTGTCCCGAATTTCACGAAAAAAGCTGCGGTCATGTTCGCGTGGAGTACCATTCCGTACCGTTCCGAATGGAAATATGATGTCTCCGCACATAAAAAAATCCTGATCGATATTGGACATGTTTCTCAGAATCTTTATCTCGCAAGCGAGTCGATCGATGCAGGAGCTTGTGCGATCGGTATTTATGACCAAAACCTCATCGACGAGATATTAGGTTTAGACGGTAATGATGAATTTATTCTTTTCCTAGGCGCCGTTGGGAAAAAGCGAAAATAGTCAAAAGACTCACCAATCCGGTTCGTAATCTTCCGAACTGACAAATAAAAAACGAACGATTGATTTTCCGGGAGAAAATCATCGTTCGTTTTTTTTGATTGCTGCCCTTCTGCTACTGCCTATTAAAATCTCATAAGTGTTTAGAATTTGTATAGTTCTCTCTATTATAATGATCGGGCACGCCATAAAATGGCGAATTTGGTTACTTTCTGTCGTAAGCAGCGAGGATGACCAAAGATGAGGGAGCGAGGTTACTGACCGCTCCCAAAAATTTTAGAAAAGGAGGAGATTTTCGTATTGAAACAAAAACGCAGTTTAGGTAAATCTATGCTGGCTTTTTGCCTGGCCGCTTTGCTTGTCTTGCAGACAGTGGTATTCCCTGCCGCTGCATACGCAGACGACGAATCCAGCAGACAGAATGCGGCCAAATCGCCGTCGGCAACTGAGGCGGTATACACTCAGCCGTCTACTTTAGCGGCGCCCGCAGCAGATCCAGCGGACAAAACGGCTGTGCTGGTCAGCGCCAATCCGATATTCAAGCTCACGGTGAAGCAGGGAAACCCTGAGGTTGTGATTCCGGCGGGGGGCGAGATTAACGGTCGGGAGAACTTTACCCTTGCACTGGATAGTATCGCCGTGCCGACCAAGGGCGACAATCTCAATGCTCCGCCCGAAAGCGTGGTTCAGCAGGGGGATTATGCCATTCTGGATAAGGCGACCTACTTCCCTGGTGTGAATTTGACGCCTGCAGGTCCTATGCCCATCAATCAGGGCGGGCTGAAAATTGCTACCGTCCAGTTTTTTGATGATTCCATCAAAATAACGTTTGATGGCGCAGGGGTATATGACGGCAGTAGACGCGACGTCAAAATCGGCTTTTCCGCTGCTGCCAAGGCGGCAGATCAGACCCCTGGCGGCGGCGGGGATACGACCATTTTCGGAGATGGCTATAAGTTCAAAAACTCGGATTTGGTGCCGGAGTATAACATTACCGTAAATTCCTTAAGCAACGGTGGCGATGACGGCGGGATTAACAACCCCTCTTTCCAAGAGGGCACCATTACGTGGCGAGCAGTTGTGACTGCTAACGACATGGACAATAAGTCCATCCCTATGCCGCTGGACGGGTTGACCTTCTCGGATGCGCTTGCGAACGTCGGCGTATATGTGCCGGGGTCCTTCACTGTGGATGGAAATGCGGCAGATCCTGATTATACTGCTGATCGCACACTATCCTACAAGTTCCCAAACATATCCACTGTAGATAACGTCAGAAGCACGGCGACTGTCACCTTCAAAACGTGGATTCCTAAGAATACTTATTACTTTGAAAAGAATGGCAATTTTGATCAGTATGGGTGGAACCGTATTATTAATGACGCAAAGCTTTTGGGTGACGCTGCTGATGAGAAGGCTTTATCTAATACCTATCGGATCGCCATACGCCCCAACTGGATTGCAGTGAGCGGCAAGCCTGGCAAAAGCGGAAACGATACGCTCATCACATGGACAGTTGAGGTCAACAAGAGGATTAACAATAACAGCGTACTGTCCAGAACCGGCTTGCAGAATGTTAAGATCACAGACAACCTGCCTGCGGGGACGGAGTTTGTTTCCGCAACCTACAAGAATGGGGACAGCGGTACATCTACCCCAATTACCCGTAACGCCGCAGGGGAGTACGAAATCGGAACCGCTATCGGCGGGGATCTGGGCGGCCCCCTCTATTTGACGGTTGTCACAAAGGTGACAGACAGCAGCAAGTCAACTTTTGATTACAAAGCGCGCGCAAACTGGGAATTGGATGTGAAGGATGGGGGAACTGCCATCCAGAACAACGATGCGACCGATTGGACCGCTCCCGCTGCCGTTGTGGATGCTGCAAAGGTTAACATCGGTGCACATGCCTTCACCAAAAGTGCCACCACTTCCACCGCGCTGCACAACATTGCAGGCACGAAGTGGACGATAAACTTGACGTTGCAGTATGAGCTGGATGCTCCAGTCGTCTATGATTTGCTGGTTCACGGCGATTCTCTCGATGTACTGAATGGTTTGGATGCCAATCCTAAGGTAACGCCGGCAACTCTGGAGGCGATTAAGAGCCAGATCGACACCAAACAGCTTTGGCAAAAATACCGCGAGAATACACTGACTGTGAGTAATGGACTGACAGGTGAAGTGATCCCCTTGACGGTGAACGGCGACCGGGTGGCGGACCTAATCAAAGTGACCGGGTACAAAGGAGATGTGCCGGGGAGCGTTTCTTTTGAGACCGTCACTACCAACCCGGATAACCTGTTCCGCCAGGATAACGCCGGAAACACATGGAGCAACCGGGGGCTGCTCTTTGATGGCGACAATTATATGAGCCGTGCCGAGGCCAACACCTCGAACTTTGTGCGGATGCTGAACAAGGAAATGCTGTATGCAAACACGGCGGGTTTAGAGGGGGTTGCAGCCGACTGGAACCGCAACTATTCAGGCCAATGGAGCGACAGCATATGGAAAAGAACCCCCTTGGCCAATGATCCGAACTGGTATACGGACAACTCCCGTCCAGACAATTACATCCTGGCAGGCTATGACCGCAAGGATCAAACGGTTACCTTCCGGCTTGCGGTGAACATGCCAGGCTTCAATACGGAGGAGATGGCCAAGGATGGCGGCACTCGTGTAGCCAGCGACATCAAGCTGGTGGATACGCTGCCGAAGGGCTGGGAGTTTGTAGATTATGCACCTGGCGAAGCTTATAGACTTTATAAAGGCAGTACAGGCTATAGAGCTGATGGTAAAGGCGGAAATGGTAGATACGCTCAGGCCGCTTCCGTTATTGCGCCGGGTACGCCTCAGCATGTGGTGAGCTTCACCAAGGATGGCAATGAAGGCACATTCACCTTCTCCAAGCTGGAGAGCCCTTACGTCATTCTGGTGAAGGCGCGTCCTACCAATGCCGCGCTTGCGACCTACCAGCTAGGTAACAATAATGCCGGTGAGAATCAGGCTGTGCTCTCCATGAAATGGGGGGACAAGCCGTATAGCGCTACTGAATCTCATAGAATTATTGTGCCTGTGCAGTCTCTGAGCAAAACCGTCAAAAAACCTGTTTCCGGTGTACAGGAATGGACGGTGAATTATACGCCTCCGTTCGAGATGAAGCCAGGCGTGTATTTGCTGGATACCCTTGCCAAGGGACTGAAGCTGCGCCACAATGCAGAGGGCGGACTTTCCCTCGCACCTTCCGATATCGCAGTCTATCCAGGCAAGTTGAAGGCAGACGGCACCCTGGAACGTGACGGAGGTCCGCTGAATCTTGCGGATCCGAACAGTGAGGTGAAGGTCACCGCAGGCACAGACCCGGCAACCGGGGGATCGACGATTAGGTTTGATTTTGCCGACCCGAACAAGCTCTATCAGCTCGTTTACCAGACCGAATCCCAGGGAATGCAGCCGGGAACGGCCGGGAACTCCATTAAGCTGATGGGCGATGAAGCCCTTCCGCCAATCGGAGCGCAGAGCAGTATTACGCTGGACGCGAACGATGTGGCGGGAAGTGCCAATGAAAACGGTCTGCTCTTCCTCAAGAAGGTTGGACCCGACGGCACAACAACGCTGAAGGACGTAAAGTTCAAGTTGTTCAATCCTGACGGGACACCGGCCAAGGATAAAGAAAACAATGAAATGGCGGAAAAAACGACGGGTGCGGACGGCAGGACGGATTTCATTATTCAAGTGCCGGGGGATTATTTGCTCAAGCAAACGTATATCGATCCCCTCACTTACCTGCCTACGACTACGATATACCGTGTACGTGTCATCGATGCCCCTGGCAAGCCTGTCCTTGTTGACGGACAGAAGGTGGATTCGAACAATCCGCTGATTGTGCCCACACCGGCCCAAGGCAAGCTGACCATCACCAACAAGGTGGAGGGAAATGGAAGTGATCCGAACAAAGAGTTCGAATACACCGTGACCTTCAATGGCGAGGGCAAGGATGGAGAGTACACTTACAAGAAGCCAGATAACACGTATGGCAAGATGAAGAGCGGTGACAAGTTTACCCTTAAGCATGGGCAAACTGCGACGCTGCCGGCATTGCCAGCGGGTATGGCTTATACCGTAACCGAAGGCGATTATACGACCGTTGACGGTTACACAACAGATCCGGGAACGAGAGACTGGTCCGGTACCATTGTGAATAAAGGCGACCACAAGGCGGACTTTGTTAATGAACGGATCGTCAGCAAGCTGACCATCGGCAATACGGTCATGGGCAACGGCGGCGACAAGACGAAAGAGTTTGAGTATACCGTCAGCTTTGAGGGTACAGGCAAGGACGAAAGCTACCTTTACGAGAAGTCGGACGGGGGCAAAGGTCCAATCAAGACTGGCGGTACCTTCCGGCTTAAGGATGGAGAGACGCTGGATATTCTGGGCCTGCCTAAGAATCTGAAATACACAGTTACCCAGAAAGACTACACAGCCGATGATTACGTGACTACTCCTGAGGAGCGGTACTATTCCGGGATCATGAAGGGTATTGATGAAGCTTCTCAATTCAAGAACGTACGAGTTTTGATGGGCAGCCTGCTAATCGGCAACACGGTTAAAGGCAATGGCGGCGACAAAACGAAGACGTTCAAGTACAAGGTCACCTTCACAGGTGAGGGAGCAAACGACTCCTATCCTTACGAGAAGTCGGACGGCAGCAAAGCCACCATCACAAGTGGAGGTACCTTTGAGCTTAAAGATACCGAAGTGTTCATTGTGCAAGGACTTCCTGCGAATCTCCAATATACGGTGACCGAGGATAATTATACGGATGACGGCTATGTAACGGATCCTGAAAATCTCATTCGCACGGGTACCATTCCGGCAAAAAGCGCGGCTGAAGCACACTTTGTGAATACCCGCCAGCTTCCGGTTCTGGAAGGCGTGCTGCGTGACAACAACACAGGAAAAGTCATTCCGAATGCGTCCATCACGGTGACCAATCTGAAGACAGGCGAGAAGCAAACGATTCGGACAAATGAGAAGGGTGAATATTCGGTCATTGCCGAGGCCGATACCGATTATACGATCACCTTTACGAAGCGGTATCAGGTAGGCGGGAAGGATGTGCCTGTCGAGTTCACGCAAAAAGCAAATGTGAAAAACGGTGTGACGAACGAGACTGTTCCGGCGGTTATTACGGCGGTAGGCATTGTGCTTCTGAAGCAGCCTGACGGGAAGGATTCGCTGCTGAGCGGCGAGCTCGCTGGCAAGATGCGTATTTACTTGCGGGATTCCAGCAATCAATATGTGGTGGATAAACACGGCAAGCCCAAAGCGTTCAGCCTGCAGTCAAACGGGGTCTTCTCAGCGGAAGGTTTAGACGCGAAGACCTACAAAATGGAAGTGCGCTACGAAGTGGCACCGGGCCAAGAATTGACAGTCCTTCAAGCGGATCTGGACGTGAAGGACAGCGGGGAATTAAATATTTCCCAGGGGCTCGTTGACCCGTATGGTATCATTACAGACGCAACGACCGGTATGGTGATCAAAGATGCCGAAGTGACGCTGTACTATGCTGATACGCCGAGAAACAAGGCCAACAGCATTGTGCCTGGCACGAAAGTAACGCTGCCAGCGATTCCGGGCTTTGCGCCGAACGATAACACCAGCCCAAGTCAGAACAGCGACGCTAATGGCGCCTATGCGTACATGGTATTCCCGAACACGGATTACTATCTGGTTGTAACCAAAGCCGGTTATGATACGTATAAAAGCCCAACGATCTCGGTCGGAAGCGACATCGTACGCTACGATGTGCAGTTGAAGCCGATAAGTTCCGGCGGCAGTGGCGGCGGCAGTGGCGGCGGCAATGGCGGTGGAACTGGCGGTGGAACTGGGTCCGGCAGTGGCAATAGCGGAACCGATAACAGCAACGGCGGAGCTAGCAATAATAACGGGGCTGGCAACGTCGACAACGGAGCTAACAACACCAACAACGGGGCTAGCAACACCAACAACGGTGCTGGCAACGCCAACAACGGGGCTGGCAACGCCAACAACGGGGCTGGCAACGCCAATAACGGAGCTGACAACACCAACAACGGAACTAGCAACAACAATGGTGCTGACAACACCAACAACGGAACTAGCAACAACAATGGTGCTGGCAACACCAATAACGGAGCTAGCAACACCAACAACGGAGTCAACAAAGGCAGCAAAGCAGGCGGCAGCATCAACAATAAAGCTGTCAATGACGATTACGAGCTGGACGATGCTCCGAAAACAGGGGATAGCAGTCCATCGCCAATTTTCTATATGGTTTTGGCGCTGATGTCCTTGATTACGATTGGCTTCTGTTTACTCAGCGGCAAGAAGAAACATATTTAGTAACCGGAAAGGCGGTAAGAAAATGAGTAAAATTAAAAAAGTTCTTATCGCCGTTTCCTTCCTTGTATTGGTATTTTCTTTGACCAATATAGCGAGAATTTTTCTGTGGGGTTATGCCGACCAAGTGAAAATCGATAAGCTAGCAAAAACTTGGGAGGAAGAATCGAAGAAAAGAGGAGGGGAAGCACTCCCCTCCCCTTTAATTACGAAAGCGAATGAGCCGGTCATGCTTTCCGAATTTCGAGAGCTTTACGAGAGAAACCCGGACATCGTCGGTTGGCTGAAGATTGACGGCACCCGAATTGAGTACCCGGTTATGCAGAATCCACAAGATAAGCAGTACTATCTTGATCATGATTTTGATAAAAAGAAGAGCCACCTCGGCCTCCCCTTTTTGGATGAGCACAGCCGGATCAACGGTTCCGATATTTTACTGATTCACGGGCATCATATGAAAAACGGCTGGATGTTCAAAGATTTGATGAAGTACAAGCAGGAAAGCTTCTATAAGGAGCATGCTACGTTCCAGTTTAGTACGCTTTACGAAAAGGAAGAGTATGAGGTTGTTGCCGTTTTTCTATCACAAGTTTATCGCAAATCGGACAATGTATTTAAATACTACCAGATTGATCAGGTAAGTACGCCCGCCGAAATCGATTCGTATGTTCAGAACATCAAAAAACTTGCTCTTTACGAAACGGGTATAACCCCCCGTTATGGTGACAAGCTTATTGTTCTGTCTACGTGCGAATATTCGACCGAAAACGGTCGGTTAGCGGTGGTCGCCCGAAAGCTTAAGTGACGAAGTCGAAACACGGAGTCAAGCTGATATATATCGCGTTCTCCCTTGGAGGACGCGATTTTTTTAGGCTTCTTTTGATCCAGTTTAAGGGCATCCGATCACTTTATGAATAGATATTTTCCGCCAACTGTCACTGCTTCATCTCCGACAAATGAATCTGCACCAACTCAAAACCGGCCACGCCCAACGCATTGAACTTGCCATATTCCTCCTGGCTAAGGTTTCGAATGTACTCGTCTCCACGGTACAAATGCCCGGCGCATTGGAATACTTTTAGTTCTTCCTTTTCAGGAGTCAAGGCAATATGGCCTACGATCCTCCATGTTCCGTTTCGAAGATTCTCCGGAGAGGTAAAAATCACGTTGCGTTGCCGATTTCCGTACCGGTAGCTGAGAAAATCTCCATCCTCCACATTGGTATCATCCGTCCCCAGACGAATTACACCAAACGAAAACGCCTTTTTGAAACGGCCTTTCAGCGCGCACACCACCTGACATACGGCAAATCGTCCATCCTTCATGGGAATGATAAATATATCGCCTTCACTATATTTTTTTCTCAAAATGGACTCCTCCTATCATGAAAATTGCCAAAAACCCGCTACGGGATGCTGGATCTCCGTTGTCCCGATTTGGGCAAAAATATATAGTGATCCAAAACCAAAAGGATAACTGTAATCCTCTTGAAGCAACGTTTCGGGGTAGCCCTCTTCATCTACTTGAAATAGAAAAGAAAATGACTCTTCTTTCAGCTTCGTAAAATAATAGTCTTCATTTTGAATCAGTCTCGGGTTGCCGCCAACTTTGATCAAAAAGGACTGATCCATTGATTTTTCGTCATTGCTTAGTTCCCCGTCTGAAATGGCGTGTTTTACAAGAGCTGGGTTAGTATACATCGCTTTGCCGCTTTCCGTTGAAAGGGGGTGCTCAATCACCTTGATCGAGCAATTCGGATAAATGTTGTTTTCCAAATACTCCTCATAGTCTTCAGGAATGAAGATCGAAATCATGCTCTCCGGTTTGAAGGGATGAACAAGGCTTAAGTAAAAAACATATTTTTGGTTACCTTTGTGGATGAGGTCTGATTGATCGTCAAAAAATTCGGGTGCATTCCCGCCGATCCAGCCTGCTTGATGTTCGTTCGATAAGGCCGGTTCCGCATAATATAGAATACAGTCTGTTCTCCGGGCTAAAATATTCATTTGATTATGTTCCATAGTCATTTAACAACTCTCCCTCAATAATCTGAATGAGGTGCATTTTAGGGGCGGCGCGGGCCCCTGCCTGTTTGCAAAGGAAGTCTTCCTTGTCCAAGTGTCCCAAAAAAGGCAGAGGCCGTCAAATCCGCTCGTCTGCGCCTGTGGTATGCTGAAAAGCAAGGAGGTGCATCTATGCACGCGTGGGAAGCCATTCAAAAAACGTTGGATTATATGGAGAGCCGCATCAGCGAAAACCTCGAAATCGATGATTTGGCCGCCTTGGCCGCCTTATCCCCGTTTTATTACCAAAGGCTGTTTTCCCGCCTTGTGAAGAAGCCTGTCCGGGAATACATCCGCTACCGCCGCCTGGCCCATGCCTGCGAAGCGCTGGGCAACAAGGAAAACCGTATTCTAGATGTGGCTTTGGAGTGGGGCTTCGGCAGCCATGAGGGCTTTACCCGGGCCTTTAAAGAGGCCTACGGCATGACGCCGGAGCAGTACCGGGACCATCCGGCAAGGCTGAACCAGTTTACCAAACCGGATTTGAGTCTGGGCTACACGATGATCGATGAAGGAGTGCCACTGATCAGCGACGGTCTGATTCTGGAGATTAACCGGAGAACGTTGGAGCAACCTATCATGTTTATTGGCTTGAGTGGCTATGTTCCCATTGACGGTCAGTTGCCTCTTGGAGAAGCTACCGGAGTGGACGTGCCTGGAGAGGTGTGGAGGAAATTCCACGAGCGTAAGGGCAGCATAAGCCGGCTTCCTGGCGGCCGGGAGCTGGGAGTAGCCTTTTCGGGGGATGCACCCAAGGGCAGCTTCACCTATTTTGCCGGAGCCGAGGCACTGCCGGATGCGGACCCCGGAGAGTTCAAAGTATGGCAGCTCCCGGCCCGGGAATATGTGGTTTTCGGCTTCGAGGCGGAAAACTTCGAGGAGCTGGTCACTTCCGCTCTCTATAAAGCACTCAATTACAGCGAACTATGGCTGAAAAAGCACGGCATGACCAATGTGCTATTTGCACCGGAGCTTTATTACGACAGCACACCGGAGGCAAGCTATATGGAATTGTGGCTTCCTGCGGACAAGCAGCAAGAAGGTTAGGGACCAGCACATAGAAGGGGCGTCCTGAAAGCTTAGTGAAAACTGCGCCTTTGGGATGTCCCGCGTGGCCTTAAGCAGCGTATAATCCTCTTGTACTAAGGCCGCTGTTTGAACTACATCTCTTAGGATTCTCCGCCGTAGCGGGGTTAACTGCAAAAAGGGAATGGATGTTGCCTTCTGGATCTGCAAAAAAGCCCGTGGTGTGCCCCCAGGACGTGACCTTTGGTGCGGTTATCCCTGTAGCTCCTTTTGAAACAAAATCATCATACCTAGCGTAGACATCCTCAGGAGAGTTGCATTCGAAGTTAAGCTCAAAGGCCTGCCCTTTACGTTCTTCAAAAATGAAAGTGACCGTTTGTGTTATCTGCCATTAATGGCGCCGAGAAAATAGCCAGGCGGACGCCATCATTCTCAAATTCCGTGTAGTGCTCCTCTTCGATTAGAACCTTAAATCCGAGAACATCACGATAAAACCTAGTTAATCTAGGAATATCAAGCGCCAAAACCGTGATTCCTTCTAATTTTACTCTCATGCCCTTACCCCACCCTCACTGTGTTCTCTCGGCCAAATTATTCATTTGGTATCATTAGGCATTTTCCAGCTCTCCCTCAAGAAACTTCATAAGGTGTAATTCAGGCTGCGCGAGGAACTCTGCAAAGCTGCATAAATCCGCATACGTCTGGTGCTCCACGTCATAACAGCCTACCCGGCCTTTATTCTTCGGGTTCCAAACCAGCTGCAGGTCAGAGTAATTGTCGATATCGGCTGAAAGACGCAGCAGCTTTTGCCTGCCGACCTTCATCTCAATCGTATCGGTTAATGTAAAAAAGTCGATATACCCGATTCCATATTCATTTTCCCCCAACTCAAGGCGCAGATTGTCCCCTGTAAGAAAGCTGACCAGTTCATCGGGTAATTTATATTTTTTAAGCTCGTATTTCTTGTTCTCCGCATCGTGAAAATCAGCCGGTTCCAGCGCTTTCAAATAATCAGCCATGTCCGTATGCTTATTGCTGACCGCAATCGTATACGCCCGCTCGCCGTTCTTTTCCGCTATAGTCACGTCCGCGCCGTGTTCAACCAAAAATTTGACCATGGCCATATTTCCCATCCGAGCCGCTACCGTTAACGGAGTCGCCCCATAAGGATAAACCATATCCGGCCTATTATAATTGATATCCACCCCCTGCTCGAGTAAATACGTGAGTGTCTTCAGGTCATGGTCCAATACGGCTTGACGCAATACGGGACCGCCATGCAGCTTGATATCTAATCCCAGCTCATGAATAAGCGGAATATTCTTTTTGTTGCCACAGTAGGCCTGTGAATATGCGCCTGACCCCGTTCGATTGAGCTTGTCCATCTCGGCTCCTTGCGCTGCAATATAGCGAACCATGTCCTCCCCGCAGTAGCGAACAGCTCTCAAAAAAGCTGGAGTATGGTGAACATTCAGGTTGACGCCGTGCTCTACCAGCAGCTTTACAACCTCCATCTGCTCCGATACGAGCGCCAGATCTAATGGACTTAGTGTAATGTGCTTACTGAGTACGATGCCCTCCTCCATATTCCAGCCTGCGGCGATGGCAGCTTCTAAAGCCGGAATATCTCCTTTATAAATATGCATCGCAATTTCCGGCAGCTCCTCGAACCTCCCGATATCTTTTAGGACGATCAATCAAACCACTCCTTATTCAAAGTCTTAAGACCCTCCTTGTTCAGCCGATTAGCGACCGTACTTCGAGGCAAAAAAGCGATCCATCATTTTTTTCGTTTCGCTTGGAAGTCTCAACAGAACTGGCTTTCCATCTTCATCATAGGTAAAATGTCCTTTAAACGCTTCCGGCATATCTTGATACTGTTTCTCAACTTGCTGCAGTACTTTTTCAAAGCAGGAATAGCCGAATTTTTTAATGAGGAGAGGCAGCCCGAAGGCAGATCTTAAAAACTCATATTCTTGGTAGTTATAGGGGGTAGTCTCCGGCCTTTTTATCAAAATTTTAAGGAAATGATCCATGACCTTGTCGATCTCTTCTTCTGAAGCATAATGGGCTAAGCCATGGACCGCGAGCAATCTCATGTCCAAGTATCGTTCCTTTTTATAGGCTTTCTGAAAAAAATCCTTCAGTTCCAAATCCTTGCACCGGATTAGACCGTACAGAATTTTGTTTCGCAGTGCGAGGTCTTTCAGTTTAAAATACAGCTGTTCGATCAAAACGGCTTCATCTGCTGTTAAAAACTCATAGGCTACATTATCCAATGCACTGATAAACTTAGCGTCATTTTCGCGAAGAGGGGCCGTCGTTAGATACTCCATGGATTCCTTGTGAATCTGCTGATTCATAGACATCGCACCATAACTCCTTTGTAGAATTGAACAGCCATTTAGGTATACCTTATTTCCATTATAATGATCGTTTGGCATGAATCTACCTACTTTTTACCTGAATTCTGGAAATATGTGCGATTTGCTTACACATGAAAAAAGACTATTTGATATGATATTCATAGTCCGGAGTCAGTTTGTGGACAAAATGGTTAATACGAGAGCGGTGATCGTGTGAACGTTAAATATCGCAGTTATCAGACAGAGGATTTCATAAAAATCCGGGACATGCTTGTTGACAGCTTCCGGGAATCGGACAATCTCGGCAATTGGCTTATCGACAGATGGAACTTCTGCAGGGCAGTCAGCCATACCATGCATGACACGTTCGACTCATGGGAAAAAACAGTAGGAATTTGGGAAGATGAAACGGGTACAATCGTCGGAGTTGTAAACTCGGAAGGTGAAGAGAGTGGTGAAGCCTTTTTCCAAGTACGATTCCCTCTGTCTTCTGTGATACTTGAAGAAATGTTCGTTTTTTCAGAGAGTTCCTTAACTGTGCAGGATAAAGGTAAACGGGTCATCCGTTTACGAATTCCAGACGGTGATTCCATACGGGAATCCATCGCACATTCGAGAGGCTATAAGAAATTAGATTGGGATGACACCATATCGATTCTTCCTTTAAGCAATCTGGGGTCAGTTGATCTCCCCCAGGGTTATCGCATTCAATCCGGACCGGACGTTTCGAGTGAAGCAAAAGCTCTTGCTCATGCCAAAGCATTCGGTTACTTTGACTTTGATGATGCCCGTGACACAACCGTTCCCCTTGCTTTCGAACGGATGAAGCTAGCCCCCGATTACCGAGCGGATTTGGATCTGTCGATTGTTGACGAATCGGGAGAGGTCGTTTCATTCTGTACGCTATGGTACGACACCTGGAATCAACATGGTATTCTGGAGCCTGTCGGCACCATACCTACTGCCCGCAAGAAGGGGTTAGGTCGAGCCGTCATTTTGGAGGGACTCCACCGGATCGCAGATTGCGGAGCAAAATCCGCTTACGTCGGATCCACTATGGACTTTTACAAAAGACTTGGCTTTGAAGCTGTTTTTAAAAGCTATGTCTGGGAAAAAACCTTTGACTCTAATGATGTTACTTGAAGGAAGAGACCCGCTTACAAAAAGGTATGTATTTTGTCTAAACACTCCTCAACAACTTCATCGGGGGCTTTACCGACGACATCAATACGCCCTGCTCGCCAATCGAGATTTTTGATTTGGTCCGTTAAAATACCCCCGTCAAATACAAGGCCATCAGGCAGCTCTACTTCAAAGCCCCATCCTCTAACCGTATGTGTAATCGGACAAACAGAAACAAAACCGGTCGTTTCATTAAACGCTTTAGGTGACAATACGATGGCAGACCTTCTCCCGGCTTGTTCGTGACCTGCTTGGGGATTGAAGTTTATCCATACTAGATCTCCTCGGTCTACACTCATTTAGAGCGATTCCTTCCCTTCTACGCCAAAGTCCATTTCATCGTGGCGATTCTCTGGTTTGCACTGAGCCAACAACTGTTCCAATGTCGGCTTTTTCTTTGCTGGTACCACGATAAGCGTATGATCGTCACCTACGATCAAATCAACTTCGGTACCTTGGCGAAGCGCAATCGCCTCGGCGATCTGGCTTGGGATACGAATACCAAGGCTGTTTCCCCACTTTTGCACGGTTGTCGGCATGGATAAGCCTCCTCTTTTTTGATTCCTTTGTACCATCGTATCACGCCCTCATTCCGTTGTATATACTTAGTATATACACAACGCTAAGGAATGATGCTTTATCACTATCAAAATGGATCTATGCTCCAGGTCCAATGTGGATGAATCAAAAAAAATAGCCTGGCATTAACACAGGCTAGAAGTGGTTCATCTATATACGATTTCGCTTTTTCTAAATTGCTTTCTTAAAATGGGTTCGTTGCGATGAAGCTTGCTGATTTAATATACATCCGGGGATTTATTTTTAACTGGTCGACAATGAACTCGGCCAGGTCTTCCGGCTGAATGAATTTGGAATCAATATTTTCCTTAATCAGATTTAACTCAAGCGCCATATCTGTCGCAACGGTACTTGGTGCCAGCGCCGATACACGAATATTGTTTCGACGGACTTCCTGGGCAAGCGATTCGGTAAAACCGATTACGGCAAACTTGGAAGCACTGTAAGCACTTGCTGTAGCAGCTCCGTTCAGCCCGTTGGTGGAGGCGATATTGATAATATCTCCCTTATTTTTCTCGATCAATTGAGGTAGTACGGCGCGTGTAACATAATAAGTGCCCATGAGATTCGTATCGATCATACCCTTCCATTCCTCTGGATCCATCTCCAGAAGTGTACCAAAGGTGGCAACCCCTGCGCTGTTAATGAGAATATCCGCAGGACCCAGCTCATTCTTTAAAGCCTCAACAGCCGCCTCCACTTGTTCCTGGGAGGTGATATCCACCGCTACATAAGCCACTTTTACGCCTAAGCTTTCAATTTCAGCTGCTACCTCTTTAAGTGTCGCTTCTGTTCTTGCCAGTAAACCAACGTTTACGCCTTCCTTTGCGAGTGCAATAGCCGTTGCTTTCCCGATCCCTCTTGCTCCTCCGGTTACGATCGCTACTTTAGCATTTAAAGATTGTGCCATACAAGCAAGCTCCTCTCCAATTCATCGATATGTTCCAAATTATATCATGTAAATATATTTGCAGCCTCTTCGTTAATGAATGTCCTGAATCACTTTCTCCAGGAATTCACCCATACGCTTCACGGTCGGCTCTGAAAAGTCAAAGCGTACCCCTGTTTCCTCATAAATCGCGGCAATCGATTGATTGTAGTCCGCACCTGCCCCTTTTTTATAGGATTCGACAGCTTGCTCTGGGTTATTGCGATAATTCTCAAGTAATTGTAGAGCCCCCAGCATCGAGATCGAGTATTCAATATTATAGAAAGGAACTTCGAAATAATGAAGGGTGCCTGCCCAGCTCATTCCAATGGCGTCCTCATACCCCGTGGTGTCGACAGGGTTTAAGCTATAACGTTTTGAGATTTCATAGAATTTGGCATCCCGCTCTTTGGCCGTGTGTTTAGGGTTCGTATACATCCAGTGCTGAAAGAGATCTCCTGCGAGTGGGCCAATCAACATGGTAAATGCCCGTCTTAGCTCTTCACGCTGAGCATTCTTGAAGTCTTCTTCTTCCGGATAAAAGCGATCCAGCTTATCCAATGAGAGCAATTCCATTCCGTGTGAAAATAGTTCAGCGACTTCCGCCCGTTGCCGGTGCTCTTCCTGAGGACCGTGCTCGGCGGACTCGAGGTACCCATTCACCGCATGGCCCATTTCATGAATTAAGGCAATCAGAGAGAAGAAGGATGGACTAAAGTTAGCAAAGACAAACGTGTCCCCCGAAACAGGTAAGGAGGTACAAAAACCACCCGGGCTTTTCCCTTTGCGATCTCCAAGATCCAGCAGCCCGTGCTCTCTCATGTAATCAAAGCGATCTTTGAAATAGGAGTCGGTCTTTCCTAACATTTCAGAAACGCCATCCATCAGCTTAGCGACCTCGGAGTAGGGTGGGTTCTTCATCAATTTAGCGGTGTTGTCCCAAGGGCGATATGTATCGACACCAAGCTTGGACTTAAAAATATCGGCGAGTCGATTCCAGGCTGGGATAATATGTTTCTCTACATTTTCATGAAAGTCATAGCAATCCTGGATACTATACTCCCGATTTTTGGCTACAAACATATAATCCCGATAATTCTCAAAGCCTGCGTTTAAAGCAATCTGATGGCGTAATTGAACAAGCTCATCCATGATGGCATCCATATCGGGCTTAATTTGACGGTAGGCAGACATCATCGCGTGATAGGCTTTTTCTCGGACGGCTCGATCTGGATGATCCAGCATGGATTGGATATACGGAAAAGGCTTGTCCTCGCCTTCCCATTCAACGGTTAACCCGCCCATAATTTCACTATACTTCGTATTAAGCTCCTGTTCCTTCACCATTAATGGAATGTTTTCTTCCCTGAAAAGCTTAATTTTCGTTTCACGCACGCGCCGCATCAAGCCATAACGCGGTTCATCCAATTGATTGAAAAAAGGAGATTCACAGCATTTCTCATTCAATAGGGCTTCATATTTCATTAATAGGGGCTGAATGGTTTGCTGATCATGAAGGTACGTCGATTTGATGTCCGGGTCCTCTGTGTTTCGGTAGAAGTCAACTTGGTGCCCTGTCAACGCCTCGGCGATTTTCATCATTAAGTCCTTTTCATCCTTTAACCACTTTTCCAGCTCAGAGACCGATTCGATCTTAACCTCAAGTAAACCTTGGATTTGAGCTTCGACCCCTTGTACATCCTGTAAATCGATTAATTCTTTATAATACTTCTGCCCTGCTTGTTTCATGGATAACTCTCCTTCCCTTATTTTGTTGTCTGGATTGTCATATCCATTTTAGTCTATTCGGTTGTAGTAGTTATACACCTTCCAAATAACTCATACAAGCTTTTTAAATAGAACCTCGAACTCCATTGATCTTCTTAACGTATTGTAAATCGGAGAGTTAGCAAGGGCTTCCGCGCAAAAGTCTTCAAACTCCTTGCCCTCCAGCTCAACATATAAATAAATAGTTACTGCCATTTTAGAGATAAAAGGTTCTTCCTCGTACCCTTTTACACCAATTAAGGTTAACGGGTTCGCTAGAGAAAGGCTCAATACTCCTTCAAGCTCTTCCATGATAGAGCCCCTCTTTTTCGACTGCTCCAAAAACGACAAAAGCATGCTGCTTAAAACAGATCCTGCGAAGTATTCCAGACTGGTGATGGATGGATACTCCGAGTCAAAGCTGATTTGCTTTTCGATTTGAAAGCTGGTTTTACTCGTATAAATCTTCACCGTGGAAAGATCATTCGAGGTTGCTCTAAAGGTGACATCGAACATTTTGGACTCATACAAGGCGTTTCTTTCGTCATTTCCCCGCTTCATACACGCTACTCCTTAAGATAGAAGCTGCTTCGGTTAACGCACGGATTTTATCTGAAATCGTCTCAAGCACATTGACGGGGCTATTCGAAAAGGTTGCGAAGCCGCAGTCGGGATTCAGCCACAATCGCTCCTTTGGAAGATAGTTCATGGCTTCTTGAGCTCTTCTGACGATCGGATCAACCGCCTCCACTTCATCCGTACGCGGATTGATGACACCTAAACCTAGCGCTGCATTCGCTGCAATTCTGGAATCGGCTAGTAAGGAGTCTAGCTCTCCTGCCCTTGGTGTGGAGAATTCAAGCGCCAGCAGATCGGGACTCACCTTGGCAAATAATTCGAGCAGCGGTGTATAAGGTCCGGTCAATAAGGTGCTTTCATTTTTGCTCCAGTTCCCTCTGCATACATGGAGCGAAGCTACCGTCCTTGTCCGGTCGATATACTCCATCAACGCTCCGATCAAAGCTCCGGCAAATTCAAGCTCTTCCTTCGGGTCCTTTCTCTCGGAAAGCGCTGCGCACATAAACGACCTTGGCTTGCCCTCCGTAAACACCACTTCAGTTAATACCGGTTCATCCAATTGAATCACGTCAACCCCTATACTGATCAGGTGGTCGATCTCCTCCTTCATGATCCGGATCACATCCTGCCCAAGCTCCTCCTTGCTCCCATAGACCTTACCGGAGAGACTTGGAAGCCACATCGAGCGGGTAAGCAGATAGGGCCCTGGCAATGTGATCTTCACCGGTTTGTCGGTGAACTTCTTCAAGCTCAAAAGCTCATTCGCCACAATATCGCCCTTATACTGGAGCTTGCCTACACAAATGGCATTTTTCAGGCTCACCGCCGGAACATCAAGTATAGTCAGCATTTCTTCAAAAGCCTTTTTATCCTCCACATAATCGAGCATTTCACTCATGCTCATCATTTGAACGCCGCCAATTTTATCGGAGACGAAGGACACATAATTATCTCGTCCCAGCTCGCCGCTGGTGATCACATCCATCCCCAGCTCCTCCTGAAGCTTGACGACCTTGCCTGTTTCCTCTTCAATGAGCCGATTGAAATCGCTCGGATCAATCCGGCCACTTCTCATCATTCTTAGGGCGCTTAGCACCAATTTGGATCTGGGCATGCTTCCGATTAAGGAGGTAGGAAATAAGGGTAGCTGTTTTTTCATCTGTTCGTTTCTCCCAAAGTAAATATAAATATAAATATAGATAAGGAAAAGAGAAGTAGCGGAATGTTCCACGCTTCTCTTTTCCTTAAAGGTTGCTTACCTGAACTTATTTGAAGAAGTTTAAATAGTCATTGGCTTCTCTCAGCTGCTGGAATCCGGTAATTCTACCTTCGACCCACTGCTTGAGGCCTTCCAAATCCATCATCTTCTGATGAGCTTCATTCGTATAATCCATCCGGTGAAGCACGTTCTGCCACTCCACAAACCGCTCCGTCGAAAAATCAGGATGTGCTGTGAAAATGCAGTGGTCAAAGAGATCTGTTGCGTCAATGCTTACGATTTGATTCTCATCCAAAGTGCCGTCTTTCTTCCAAGCCTCAAAATTTAAGTCCAGCATGACAGATGCGTCAACGGTTCCCGCTATGAGTGCTTTCAAGGCATCCAGCTCGCCCCCAACATGGTCCCCGTGGAGGCCCACGCCGATATCAAACCGTTTCTCTACATAGTCCGCTCCATATTCAAGCCCATGCTTATGCAGATGATTGATGGGAATCAACCGTGCTTGAGGAGAGTCGATGGCTCCAAAGCCAATCGTCTTGCCTCTCAGCCCCTCGAGATCGGTAATGCCGCTGTCCTTGCGAACGACGAAGATCGTCTTTCTGTCTCTGTCCGTATCTCTCATGGAGCTGATCTGGCATTTGCCCTCGGTTCTTAAGTACGTATCCAGCCAAGCGAGCGGCGAATTCCAGGCAATGTCGATCTCCCGATTCATCAGGCCATCAACTTGTCCCTCATAGTCCTTATAGAAGACACATTCGATCTCCATGCCTTCCTCTTTGAAAAAATCAGCAATGATCCCCCAGATGACGGTAACCCGAGGATCATAAATGACGGCCCCTACTTTAATTGTATTTTGACCCATCTTAGCTCACTCCTTTACTTCTTAGGGAATCATCTGACCCGTTAATGCTTTTCCAAGCCATACCGACAACACATCGGCACTTGGAGCCATAATTTGACCGGCATAAGAATCCCGGAGCAGTCTTTCGAGCGGAAGAGCCTTATTGTAAGCTTTACCTCCGCCTACTCTCATCGCCAGTCTTCCACATTCGATAGCCGCTTCCGAAGCAAAAACCCGCGCCGCCAAAATCTTGGTAAGTGCGTCCGCTTCTCCGTTCGCACCGGCTCTCGCCGCTTCCATCGTCATCGCTTTCGCCGCGGTCGCCTGCTTGTATATATTCCCCAAGTGAATTTGGACGGTTTCAATATGGGCTAACGAGCTTCCATCCGGATATTTTCGGCTCACAGCATGGCTGCTTGCTACCTCAAACATATGGAGGGCCGTGCCTCCGTACACGGCTGCGAGCCCTGTAATAAAGAACGGAGCGACGACATTAAATACCTGCTCCTCGCCTGAGCCTTCTGCTCCGATGCGGTAAGATGAGTCCAGCGTGACATGATCGACGTTCATCGGACAAGAGGAATTGCCTCGCATCCCCAGTCCCTGCCAGCCTGACATTTCAAAAGATAGACCTTCTGCTTCCAGAGGAATTACCCAGTTGTTGATCTTTCCTTCTTCCACAGAGGGGGCAAGAACAAGATAGTAAGACGCGTGGGATGCCGACGTAACCATGCTCTTCTTTCCGTTAAACGTTGTGAGATCGCCGTTAACCTCAGTAGCCATTTCCGGCTTATAGAAGTGAGTGCCTGTCCCGAATTCACTGTAGGCCAAAGCCATGAATTTTCCGTTTTCAACGATGTCCGTAAACACCCTTTTCTTCAGCTCATCGCTACCGTGCGTTACCAGGCACATAACCGCAACATTATGCATCATGTAGCAAAGAGCTGTCGTAGAGCAGGTCTCCGCAAATGCATGACAAGCTTGAGCATGCTCCTCCAGTCCTTTGCCGAATCCGCCGTATTCCTCCGGAATCAAAAGTTTAAAAAAGCCTTTCTCACCCAGCTCTTTAAAAGATTCTTCAGGGAATCTAGCGTCTCTATCTGTCTGATCCGTGTAAGGCGCTATGTAAGACTTCGCAAACTCTTTAGCTTCTTGATAAACCTGTTTCATCAAAATCCCTTCCTTTTGCAATGCTATTCCGTACCGTACACCTCAATAAATATATCATAAACTAGTTATTATATGATAATTGTTCGTATTGCGGATGCTGATTCCCAAACTAACAGGACGTGGGTAATGCACTCTGAATTCAAGCCACCGAACGGTTCTATCAGCAAAATATACTAAACCGTTTATCACTATCTACTCTTGCAACATATCGTAAAGTGGCACGGGTTCTCATTCCCGTGCCACTAATTTGTCGCTACCATCTTATTTGATTTGAATAATATTCACGGAATGGGGCTTTACTTCGATGCTCATAATCCTCCGTTAGTTTCTCATTCTGCGCCCTTCAACGGTTAAGGGAACCCATTATTTTCCTGTTTTTATATTTTCATCTTATATTGAAAAGATACTCTTAGCGACCGAAAGTGCGGAAGCGGCACGCGACCACCCGAGATAGAAGGCGAGATGCGTAATGGACTCCACTATTTCCTCCGAATCCAGCCCATTCTCCCTGGCTAAACGAAGGTAATACGGGGGTTATAATGCAGCTCTCCATCCTGTTTGTAACGGCAAGTCTTGGAGGGGTACCTCCCGGTACCCCTCCATTTATCCACTACATTCGGAAAGCAGATCGTTCAGCCGATCTAAATTCTGTTCATTAGCTTCGGCCAAGAACGATTTCGCTTGATTGAATGCTGCCGATTTCATAAATTGCTGGCGCCAAGTCACTTTTGTTACACCGTCAATCCCCTCGAAAGTGGCCGTCAACAGAAATTCGGGGGTGTTCAGATGGCGGATCACGATGCGTTCCAACGGTACGATCTCCTCAAAGACACTGTGATTGGGATAGTCTACGCCATTCGGTCCGTGCATGACAAAACGCCAATGGCCTCCCGGCGTAAATTCGAATTCTTCAAACGTATTGGTAAATCCCTTCGGTCCCCACCAGCGAGCCAGTTGCTCGGGGGTCGTCCATGCTTTGAAGACCAACTCCAGCGGAAAGTCGAACTTACGCGAGTTTATAACTTCATTTTTTCCCACAATCGGTGTCATGCCTTATCCCCCTTAGAGCGTTTTGCCTAGTGCATCAAGCATTTCTTTCGTTCCATGCTCCCGTACTTCCGGTGTATCATACCCATCGAAAAAGGCTCCTTGCTCAGTAAAAATCAGCTTCGTGCCGCCAACGGTCGGGATGAGCTCGATCGTTGTGATAGAAACGGAGATTCTTATGTCGTCCGAATCTAGGGTATAACTATAAACAATGCGCTGCTCCGGAATAATTTCTTGGTAGCAGACGTCGAAAGTAAAGACCGGTCCCTCCGGCGGACCCCCGCGGCTATATTCACGCCCTCCGACACGGAATTCGAAGATCTCTGGCTTGGAGAACCACTTTGATTTAGCGGCCGGGTCGGCCCAAGCTTGGTAGACCTTCGCAGGCGACGCGGCGTAGGTCCGCTCAACGACGAAAGTAGCGTGTTTGACGAAGCGTTCAGTCAAAGTTTGTCCTCCTCTGATTTCATTTCTTCCTTATCATGGGTTAGAAAATCTCCCAGTACATCCAACCGGTACTCCCAGCTCGTACGCCGTTCGATGATCAACTTCTCATGATTTATTTTCATCGCTTGCAGAAGTTGTGTGAAATCCTCAACAGCTAACGGCGCCTTCCCCTGCATCAGCTTGGATACATGTTGAAGCTGTTCAAGGAGATTTTGCTGCAGCTTGATTTGCTCCTTGATCCGGGCCATTTGTAGATTAACGATCTCCAGCGGACTAATCCGTTCCCCATAGAGGGCTGACTTGATCTCTTCAAGGGATAAGCCTAGCTCTTTAAGCGACAAAATCTGCTGCAGAAGCGACAGGTCGGACTCATCGTAAAGCCTGTGACCGGACTCCGTCTGACCGGACGGCGAGAACAACCCGATTTGATTGTAGAATCGCAAAGTTCGTACGGTGAGTCCCGTTATTTTGGAGAGGTCCCCTACCTTCCAATATCGTTTCATAGCAACTCCCTCGTTAGCGCTAACTGTTTACCGGTAGCTTAACTATAAAAGATGACGTTACGTAAGGTGCAAGCATAATTTTCTATTAACATTCTTTCGCTATTTCCATACCCATACCCTTTTATATGGGAATAGTCTATTCAAGCTAAATGCCCACTGATCAGGCGATGTAATAGCCCCCTTCTTAATAATCAAGCAGACGTCCATGATCATGCCAATTGCCATACATTTTGTTTTCTCTGGTGTTAGCTATAAATTTGTTTAATCGGCTCTCAAATAATTCAGGCTGGTTCCTAATGCTTTGAATGGTGTCTATCCGGACTCTTTTATATAGGTCCGGGAATGCCATGAAATTAATATAAATCTGCCTTTCCTCTTTCAGCTTTTGTTCAATATCACGATCAAGCTTAAAGGAGCCTGCATCCATTTTAGGAAGCACCCTACGGCCTTCGTCCCGCATTAGTCCCAGCTTCTCAAGCCGGCGGACGCGTTCCTTATTCAACTCAGTCCAGGAGCTTCTCGGTCTTCTAGGCGACAGCCTCTGCGCAAGCTCCGTTTCGGATATTTTCTTTTTGACTCCATCGATCCATCCAACACATAAGGCCTCCTCGACAGCATCTAAATATAACACCGTATCGGGTCTGGGCGTCATACTGATTACAATCCAGCAAGAGGTTTCCGTCTTACCATAATCCTGTAGCCAGTTCCTCAATTCTGCCCTCGATCTTAAAGGGACCAGCCTTTCAATTTCCATAGAGCCCACCTTTGGGGTTTGCACCCCATCAACCCATGGCTACAAGTATGAGACTGACTATCCAACCGGATAGTAAAAAATAACTTCCGCTGACAAGCCCATATAATAGAGGCCGTGGAATGTTTGGGTTTATTCCTGTGTTGACGGTCGTTGCAGCCAGTAAACCTGCTCCAACAATGCCACCGAAAATGATCGCATCCCGTACGGATTGAATTTGGAAGGCTTGAATCAAAATGGCCATTGCAACGACGGTTACGAAGCCGCAAACAAAGGGACCCGCGATAAATATAGGAGCTGGCTTTTCTTTGGGTGAACTCTCCTTTCCTAAAGCACGAGCATAAGCTTTTCCGAAGAAAAGAGTAAACCATACACCTCCCAGTAAAGAGATTGCCACCGTAGCGAGTGCAACAGCAATCCAATTGATGTCTCCTAAAATTGATAAATCGACCAGCATGTGATTTCCTTCAGGATGATTCATGACTTTAGTCTCCTTTGCTATTGATTTGTCTTCTATCCTCATAATAAAAAAAGATGTATGACAGCAGTCTGTCATACATCTTCATAAAGCTGGAGTGCTTTTTGAAGCCGCTCCTTTATGACCCTCCGCAGTTCGAGGGGCTCGAGGATTTCAGCTCCACCTCCGAACCCCATCAGAATCGTCCATAACCATTTTGCTTCCAATGGCCTGAAGACAGGAATCCGCATCGTCATACTCCCATCGTCATGAAAATCCTTATCCACCTGATTAAACTGATCCAAGGCTTCCGCTAAAGCCTCCTTATTTACTCGGATCAGGACGTCCACCGGTTGTTCGTTCACAGCCTTATTTAACGCTTCCCCTTCCTCCGGTATATCCTGATGTGGTTCGAAGGTTTCTTGTGTCAGAGACAAATTCATCAACCGAGATAGTCTAAATCCCCTGTAATCCAGCCGAGTTCGGCAAAACCCGTAAACATACCAATTACGGTATTTAAAATAAAGTCGCACAGGCTCTAAATAACGAGTAGTATGTTCATTCCTCGCATTGATGTAATCAAATCGGACGATAGTTTGACGGGCAATGGCCATTCGTATATTACGAAGTGCATCAGACTCTGTGCGGTAGGTTTCCAAGTCTACAGATAAGCTTACGTCACGTTTTTCCGCCTCAATGGTCTGTAGTCTTTCGATGGTGCCTTGCGCTCGCTTGTCATCAAACACGGTAGATAAGCTTCGGAGTACAGTAATCAGTGAATTGATATCGTACGAACCGAGCAAACTTTTATCCATTTTGTAACCGTCCATCATGCCATATCCCCCATTACTACCCTGATACGAAACAACGGGGAATCCGGCGGCACAGATGACATCAATATCACGATAGATCGTTCTTTGGGAAACTTGAAACTCTTCAGCCAGCATGGATGCGGAGAGAACTTCATGATTTAACAGCTTATAAATGATGGAGATCAACCGCTCCAATTTCACATGCATCCCCGCTCCCAGATAATTTCATTATCGATAACTTTTCCTCGTGAATTTCGGGACCTGATAGCATTCCTATTTACCAATGTATGATACGTCGGCTTGCTCCGCAAGGAGCCAGCGGCGTACATGCTAGACATAATGGCTATTATGAAATATTGCGTTATTTATAGTGTGGTTCACCGTAACGGAGGTAACGGCGAAATTTGGATGTAAAAAAAGAAGGATGGAGCATCCCGCTGTTCTCCACCCTTTTACTTGTCAATATAAAATAATGACAACCATCAATCCGTTGTCACGATTTTTATTCTCATAGAGCATTCAACACTCATCTTCTTCCTCCTGCTGACCGCTGTACGCAACGTTCCCTCTCACATCGTCCCTATGGTCATCTACCCACGCCTGAGGCTCACGAGTATGAATAATTTCTTGCAAACGCTCAATTCGTCCGCGTAAAGCTAGGCAAATCGCTTGACAGCGAGCCTCGTCTACGAAAAGCGAACCACGGAAAATATTCCTTACCTCATCTTCAATTTGGTCCAATAAAGACAAGTCCAGCCAATCGAAGGAGGTCACCAGCTTGATCTGCTCATCATGATTCTGCTTGAACGGCTTGCAGGTCAGCTTGCTGTCTGCACTAATCAAGCCAAGCGGCTTGGAAAACCAAAGGGATGATCCGCTATCATAAATCGGAGCTGGCCCGATCCAATCCAATGTCTCCACTTGTCGGATCACGCCAAAATTGTTCTGATGCCGATCTTCATTGGCAATAAGGTAATCCACAACCATCATCCGATCAAGCGCCTCAACAATGCCGGGGATGCCTAGCGCTTTACAGCAGTTCACGTAATGCTGATACACCGATATATGATTAGGCTTTTGCTGGGTATGCATCACATACCAAGCGGTAATCAGCTCTGTCTGCGGGGTTATGAAATTTTCGCAAACACTGTAAGGATAATCTTCCTGCTCCATCAGCGTATACGGAACATAGGGGATGCCTAGCCGCTCCATAATCTTGCTGGCAATCACTTCATTGTACGGCTCCTGCTGAGTAGCCCCGCTTCCTCCTTTGACCAGAAAGCGTTTTCCGTCTATAATCGTCCATTTCTTCTTTAGCCAACCATCGGAGGTATTGTCCGGCGACATCAGACTCATTGCATCGGATGAGCCTTTGCCGAACAACACATTCCCCACGTCCTCCGAAAAGGAATTGTCGAAAAAGTTAATGGCACTCCACATCAAACCCGATGCAGAAGGACGAATCCAATATTGATCGGACAAGCTGAGTCCGTAGCTTTTATCCAGCAGTTTTTGAGTCGTAGGCAAATTCAGCTCCAGGAGCGCTTCTTTAATTCCGTCCCGGCTGGCCGGAATTGCGCGTCCTCTCCACCATTCATTCAGCGCTGCCCGATCTATTTTCCCCTTCTTGACAGGTATTCCTACAGGCACATGCTGCTTGGCATAGACTTGTCCAATCGCTGAAATGGAGACTGTCTCTACATCCAGTTCAATCTCAGCCACAGGTTCATTTTTATGCATGAGTGTGTAGGATGTATTCCAAGCATCTGCCATACCGTTCACTCCATTTCCTGGTTCCCTTACTTCGAATATTTTTATTATAACAAGCTGGCGAGAATTTCGTCATGAATGCTTAAAATTTATCACGACTTTGAGCTTACTTGTGATACGGTTCACCGCGCTGCCTTTACGGCAAGTTAAGGCCAGCCTTCTCGGCTAGCCTTTATCCATCGTTCACTTTTTCGCAACAGGTATCCAGATCTCACTTTTAAACGTTGGGGATGATACGTCTTTGCTTTCATTCCATAAGATTTCCGGTCCCGTGGTTAACTCGTAATTTGCAGAGGGGAACCATTCAGAATATATGCGCCCCCACACGTTCTGCAATGTATCTGGAAACGGCCCTATGGCTTCAAAAACTGCCCAGGTTCTCGAAGGGACCTCTAATTTCGCCAGTTGCTCAGGACATTCTAGTGTGGTAGCTACACCGATATAATGATCAAGCTCCCCATTTTCCACCATCCGTCCTTCGGAAAAATTCGTCGACGCTTGAATGATTCCCAACGGTTCGATATTAGAAAGCTTCTTGAGCTGATCGATGAGATCGCTAGTTAAGTTGTTCCACATTGATGAAATTTCTGAATTTACTCCGTTAAATTGGATGGGTACTCTCTTCATGATGCCTACGATACGAAACGGCTCTTTTTCTACAATACGGTAATTCATAGCGCTTCCTCCCTGGATGGTTAATTGGAAGGTCATTCGCGGATAAGCTTTTAAAGATGTGACATGAGACTTTACCGATGAGGGCAAGATCCCGTGCAAACCCTGAAAGGCTCTGGAGAAGGCATCTGCCGAGTTGTATCCGTATTTCACTGCCACATCCACAATTCTTAAATTACTGGTCTGAAGCTCAAATGCAGCTAGTGTCAAGCGCCTCCGACGGATGTACTCCGATAGCGTGATGCCCGCGAGGAACGAGAACATTCTTGAAAAATGATACTCCGAACAATGAGCCAGTTTAGCCGCTTCCTTCAAGTCAATGTCCTCCGTAAGGTTTCCTTCAATATACTCTAAGGCTTTGTTTAGACTTCCCAGCAAATCCACTCGAATAACCTCCCTTCAGTTTTAGAATAGCAAGGTTCGTAAACACCCATCCGACATCTCGTGCACCGTTTTGTCGTGTGCGCAAAAAACTTGCCCATATTTAGGATATTGCTCCCCGCGCTGTATCTAAGCACAAATTACAATTTGACCACAAAGAGTACATCAGCATATATAAAAGAAGCCGCTCCTGACATATGGAGTGGCTTTCTAGCACTAAGTATCTCGTCCCAATGGTCCATTTAACTCTGCTATTATACGATGCAATATCTTTTTGCTATCTTCGTCTTTGGATCGAGGTTCCCTGCCAATTTGTTTGTAAACTTCCTTTTCCTCCAAAAGTTGTCGAGGGTTTAAGACATGAGCCGATAATCCGTTTAGCATAAAGCTCTGTGGTAACAACGAATCGTGTCGCCATACCCACTCTGGCAAGTCATTCATAATAATGCTTCCATCATTGGTATTGGTGATGTAGCCAAATGTAATGTCTACGTCATCCTTGCGAAAATCAGACTGTCTCCCACGAAACTGCTCTTTCACAGGAGTCTGTTCAATAACCAGCTTCGGCAAGAGCGCACTCTAACTGCTCTCTGTTTTGTATCCACGTTATCAAGTCTATATCGTCATGTGGACGGGTGACCTTCCCAAGTAAAAAATCGATTGCCCATCCACCACGCAACTAGAATTTGCATCCAATTGTTGCACAAATCGTACTGATTTCACTTAACACCTTTAATTGTGACTCTGTTTGATTTTCAAACATTGGCTCTATCATAATAAACCCCTTTTACAAATGATATTCTTATCTGTCCGCACTAATAATACCATATGTTGGAATTAATATGATACATCGTAATCGGTTCAAATCTCATTCATAGTCGGGATGTGGAAGTGACCCGCCCCATCGAAACAGTTAATTACCTGCCCGTCCTTTCGAATGCTCCCGAACCAGTGAGAGGAATGCGGCCGCTGCCGGCGACAACATCTCCTGCTTCCGGGTACAGACGGCAATCGGATTCAGCAGCGAAGCGCCTTTGACCATCACACGGTCCACATCCCCGCGCTCCACATGGTCCCTTACGGCCAGGGAAGAGATAAAGATAGCTCCGTAGCCCGCCATGACGGCCCGAACCATCTCGTTCACCCCGTTAAATTGCAGACCGACCTTGGGAGGATTCACGTTCAATGCCCGGCACAAGGAGAAGAGACGCTCACGGGTAGAGCTTCCCTCTTCACGCAGAATGAAGGGAACCTTCATCATTTCCGCTAATGTAATTTCCTTCCCGGCGTATGGATGGTTTTTGGGGACGATAAACCAGAGCTCGTCCTCCAGAAGCTCCTCCCATTCGATGCCCGGTTGCTCCTCCCAGCCGCCTCCGTAGACGGCTACCTCCGCATCGTACTGCAGCAGCCCCTCCACCGCTTCCCGGGAGTTGGCCGTCGTCAGGACCACTTCCACGGAGGGATGCTCCTGCTTGTAGAGAGCCAGCCATTCCGGCAGCAGCAGATTGGCTGGCAGATAGGTGGCAACGATCCGCAGGATCCCGCTGAACCCGGCCTTGTATTCCCGGACCGCTTCATCCAGCTCACGCTCCAACGCAAACAGTCGTTTGGCGTGGCTGGCCAGCATCCGACCCGCATCGGTCAATAGAATACCACGCCCTTTGGCGGCCAAAAGCTGGATGCCCAGCTCCTTCTCCAGGTTGCGTACCTGGGCCGTAACCGCAGGCTGGCTGATCCGTAATTCCTCCGCGGCGCGGGTGACTCCGCCTTTTTCGGCGATGGTGTGGAATATTTTAAGGGCGTGAAGATTCATAAGATGACCTGCCTTCTACATCAAAATTGATGGATAACGAAAATATATATATTTTTCTGATGAATCGTTATGCTTTATTATATGGGTTAGGGAAAATTTTCACAATGGTTCAACGTTAATGATTAAGGAGAGAAAAAGCATGAGCAAAACTAAAATCGTCTGTACCATCGGTCCCTCCAGCGAAAGCCCCGAAATGCTCCGGAAGCTGATCCAAGCCGGTATGAACGTCGCCCGCCTGAACTTCGCCCACGGAGAGCTGGACGAGCACGCGGAGCGCATCCGCCGCATCCGGGAAGCAGCCAAGGAGCTGAACCAATACGTTGCCGTCATGCTCGACATCAAAGGTCCGGAGATCCGCATCGGTAAAATGGCCTCGGACTACGCGGAGCTGGTACCCGGTGAAACCGTGGTTCTGACCACCGAAGAAGTACTCGGCACCAAGGACCGCATCCACGTCACCTACAAGCAGCTGCCCCAAGATGTGAAGCCCGGCAGCATCATCCTGATCGATGACGGTCTGGTCCGTCTGGAGGTCGTAAAGGCCGAAGGCACCGAGATCACCTGCCTCATCAAAAACGGCGGCAAGCTGAAGCAGCGCAAAGGCGTCAACGTTCCGGGAGTCAAAACCAGCCTTCCTGGCGTAACCGAGAAGGACGTCCGGCATATCAAATTCGGCATTGAGCAGAACATCGACATCATCGCCCAATCCTTCGTCCGCAAACCCGAAGATATTCTCGAGATCAAACATATCCTCAGCGAGCACAAGGCCGGCCATATCCAAGTCATCGCCAAGATCGAAAATGACGAGGGCGTGGAGAACCTGGACGCCATCCTGAGCGTAGCCGACGGCCTGATGGTTGCCCGCGGTGATCTGGGCGTAGACCTGCCGGTGGAGGACGTGCCGCTGGTTCAGAAAGAGATGATCAAGAAGTGCAACCAGGCCGGTAAACCGGTCATCACCGCCACCCACATGCTGGAATCCATGCAGATGAACCCGCGTCCGACCCGTGCGGAAGCGGGCGACGTCGCCAACGCTATCTTCGATGGCACCGATTGCGTCATGCTGTCCGGCGAATCCGCCGCAGGCAAGTACCCGCTGGAGTCCGTCGAGACCATGGCCCGCATCGCCGCCCGCGCCGAGTCCGCCATGGGACGCTACGGCCACTGCAGCTGCAAGGGTGACGGGGCCGCCGCCATCGACATAACGGGCGCCATCGGCGAAGCCGTTGCCCGCGCCGCCCTCGAGCTCTCCGCCAAGGCCATCCTCGCCCTGACCGAAAGCGGCTTTACCGCCCGGATGATCGCCAAGCACAAGCCGGCTGCACCGGTCATTGCCGTATCCACCAAGGAGAGCGTGCTGTACGCCCTGTCCTTGACCTGGGGTGTAACCCCGCTGCTCCGCAGCGAGTCCGCTTTCAACACGGATGCAGCTGTAGCAGATGCCGTTAAACTGGCCAAGTCGGCCGGTTACGTACAAGATGGCGACCTGGTGGTCATCACCGCAGGTGTCCCTGCAGGCTGCGCCGGAGCCACCAACCTGCTGCGGGTTCATCGAGTAGGCGAAGCGCTCTAAAAAAAACCATCCGTGGCAGGATCCTATCGCACCTGCTGCGGATGGTTTTTGTTTACCCTGCGTCCCTATGCGAACCTTCCTGCTGGCGGCAAGAAGGTGTGCAATGGACCCTACAAGGTTTGTCGGTGATCCTCTACCGTATGGTCTGGTTGGGACGCGTATTGGCTAAGTTCGAGTGCATCTTCTCGCTTTCTTCCATGGGGTTTCCACATTGGATACAGGTGAATAGTAACAAAAGCATTAATTGAAACTCAAATACTTGCCGCTACTTATGATACGGTTCGGCAACGAAGTGCTGGCCTCGATCGCAGAAAAACACAACAAGTCCATCGCCCAGATTGTGCTTCGCTGGCTGGTTCAGCGTGGAGTCGTTGTCATTCCAAAATCGGTGCACAAAGAGCGGATCGTCGAAAACATCGACATTTTCGATTTTGAGCCCCGCGCGAACAATATGGAACAAACTTCGACCCTCGATACGCGGGAAAGTCTCTTCTTATCGTACCACGATCCGGAAGTCGCCAAGAGGATGGGCAACTGGAGAATCGATCTGTAAACCTCAGTCGAAAGACAAACTCATTACGCGTTGATCATCATCTATTAAGAAAGGATAGGCTGGCATGAACTGCCCCCTGTCCTTTCTTTACTTGAATTGATAATTCAATTACCCACAAATTGTACCCTGAAAATATACGACTACATATCACGAAGCAATGAAGTATTCAATTCCGCTCTTCCCAGGTAGCCGCTGCAGATGACAGGGCGGTTAATGATTTCATATAATTTTTCCGTATTATACTCTTGGCTCCAAATTTCAAACGATTCAAATTCCTCCTTAGAAATTTGGTGGTACTCCGGGGTGTCGGTGATCCCCGTTAGGACTTCATACGCGTAGATATTGTCGCCAAACTTTCCTACAGATTGATATCTATCTGTTTTCAGGCGAATGTACTCGTTGTATCTCAAGGTCATCACTCCATATGTATCATTGAGTACAACTATAATAATCTGCCCTCAAGTACGTCCAAAAAAGTCAGTGAAAGCTGCCTTCTGGACGGCCCTTGTGTATTTTATTGTTTCCCAATTGAAGAATAAGAACCTCAGGTCCAAGCCCAAAAGAAACCGTCACGGTCCCAGGCAATTCGGCCGCCGTGGAGCTTGCGGAAAGCCTTCTTTACCTCTTTGGACAGCGACGCATTTCCATTCTCATTCACGAATACAAATTGCTCACCGAAATTGGCCTTCACATATTCAATCGCATCGGTCTGGTATAGTGATCCCTTTAACCTGATTTCCTTGACCATCCATTCCGACACTTGCTGCGCGGTTACTTCCATGAGATTATTCTCCTTTATACTCGTTTAGCCTGTAATGTGCGGTAACAACTGTACTTGAATCTTAACGTGCAGCCCAACGGAAAGCAATACTCATTAATCTTAGCAGAATTATGCTGTACCTTGCTTCTTTAAGAAGAACTTTTTCAATAAGGGCTCCAGCATCTCGATATCATGATTCTAATCATACAAAAATACCTTCATTTCCCACTATTATCGTATTTTTCATCACATGCAATAGGATTTTACACTGATAAATTTAATAATATATGCCTTATTGCACCTTAGGAGGTAATAAAATGAACAAGTACGACGAAGCCATGAGGCTGCTGGAAGAACAAGTAGGTAACAAGGACGGCCTGATCTCTCTGTCCACCATCGCGCTGGAACCGGGGGCCGATGGCAAATGTCGTCCCGCCGCCCGCATTGTGGACGCCTATTATGAGGACGGCGCATTCTACACCGTCACCTACGCGACCTCAAACAAGATGCAGCAGATCGCCCAAAACCCCGAAGTCGCCGTTTGTATCATTGTCGAAAACTTTACGGCAGATGGTATTGGTGAAAACCTGGGCTGGGTGTGTGACGAGAAAAACGCGGAGATGATGACAAAGCTGCGCACAATATTCGCCGATTGGTATTACGAAGCCAATAACGACGAGGACCCTAACACATGCCTGCTGCGTATTCGCTTGACAAAGGGCCTGTGGAATGACGCCCATAAAGGGATCAGAAATGAGATTGATTTTGTCAATAAGACGGTAAATTAAATAGTCTATGAGGTTCTCTATATTTGCTTATTAGGTTGCTGCCATTGGGGTATAAGGATACTATGTATTTCGACTTATTGAATTAATGTGAAGTAGACATTTGATAACAGACAATGTTAGCTCAAAGGGAGTGTCCGCAAACTCCCCATTTTTGCTAAATTTAGAGACACCCAGTTAAATGGTGCCTCTAAATTTAACTTATGATCCGATCCTTATAAGGTTATAATCACTTTTCCTTCGGAGTGGCCAGTAGAAACTTTATTTAAAGCCATATTAATGTCATCAAATTTGTAAACTGAATCTATAGCAGGCTTAATATCTTCATCCTCAACTAGTTTCGTCAGTTTTTGTAATTGCCTGCCATTGGCGGACACGAATAAGAAGTGATATTCTTTATTCTGTTTAACTGCTAATCGATCTAAACGAGCACCTACTAAACCAAACAATAGCTTTTTCCATATCGGAAAGTTATTTTCAACAGCAAAGCGGTAATTGGGTAAAGCCTTTAATGATACCAATTTCCCTTGGGGTTTAAGAATAGCAAGTTCCGTTTTAATCTCTTTTGCCCCTAATGTATCGATAACGTAATCAATATTAGATAGCAAATCAAAATAATTTTCCTCTTTATAGTTAATGAATTGATCAGCGCCGATGGACAGTGTACGTGATCTACCTCTTTCACTGCCGCTCGTAATCACATATAACCCCATTGATTTGGCAATCGGGATTGCCATCGTACCAAAGCCACCGGTTCCTCCAGGAATAAATAGCTTTTTATCAGGCTGAACATGAAGTACATCATGCAAGGCTTGATATGCAGTCAAAGCCGTGAGGGGTACCGCGGCGGCCTCAATAAAAGAAAGATTTTTAGGCATAACGGAAATCGCATCCTCATGAACTGCCACATACTCAGCAAAAGCTCCGATTTTATTTATTGGTAGCCTCGTATAAACGGGATCTCCAACCTTGAATTTCACAACATCTTTTCCAACAGCCTCAATAACGCCGGATAGTTCGTTTCCTAAAGTTAAAGGGAAGTCATAATCGGCAATCATGCGAATACTACCATTTAAAATTAGGATGTCTAAGGGATTTACACCTGCAGCCTTTACTTTGATAAGAACCTCATGGTTATTGATTTCCGGTATTTTTATATTGTTTATTTCTACTTGGATTTGTTTTGAATATTTTTTCATTTGTGCAGCTTTCAATTCTTCATCTTCTCCTTTTCTCATTTATCTTAATTCCACATTCGTTTATTGGAAAAATTGATGGCGTACTTTAACTTGTACGCCATCTTAAAGCAATATCCATGTTACTGTTGTTGGGATTGAAGTTCTTTCATCGTAGGGTAATCTGTGTAACCCTCGTTTCCGTTACCAGAGTACAATGTTTTACGATCTGCTTCATTCAAAGGAAAGCCTTTTTTAAGACGTTCAACTAAGTCCGGATTAGCTAATGACCATACTTCGACTGGCGCCATATCAGCAAGGCCATTATCAATATCTACACTAAGATCTTGTAGAGCCCGTCCAGCTCTATTGACTAATAATGGATTTGGCCAGATGTTGCGAATTTCTCGGAGCAGTGTTTCGTTCCCTAAATGCATAACATGGAGGTAAGCTAAATTATATTGAGCTAATTCTTTTACAAGGTGAAGATAAACTTCAGGACCGTGTTCGCCTTCATTAATTCCGTTAAGAGGTGTTCCTGGCGAAATACGGAAGCCTGTTCGTTCTGCTCCAATTTCTTCAACGATTGCTTTCGTTACTTCAATTGCAAAGCGAGCTCTGTTCTTTATCGATCCACCGTATTTATCCGATCGTGTATTAGAATTCTCCCCAATAAATTGATTAATCAGATAACTATCATCATTTAAGCTGTGGGTAAATAGCAGCTACACCGCCAGCGAGAGCACGCTGGAGTTGACGGCTCGGTTCATCAGCAAGAATTTCAAAGCTATCGGACTCTATTCCATCAATTGCAATTTTTGCAATATCAGCAGGGTTGGACTTCGGAGCTTCAATGCCTGATGTCATGTCTGTATCCATAAAGCCCACATGCAAGCCAGCTACTCTCACATTTTGAGGATACAGATTTAAGCGCAACTCGTTCGTCATTGCCCACGCAGCCGCCTTTGCAGCCGAATAAGCGCCTTCACTCCCGCCACTACTGAACCATGATAATGCGGAAAGGATATTCAGTATGGATCCCCCACCATTATTAATAAGAATAGGTGCGAAATTGCGAATCATGGATAATGTGCCAAAGAAGTGCGTATTAAATTCCAACTGTATTTGATCAAGATCACCGTCAAGCAAAGTAGCTCCTGTAGCAGAGCCTGCATTGTTGATCAGAAGCGTAACATCTTGAGCGGCCATAGCAGCTGCCGCTACCTCTTGAGGGTTCGTAATATCAAGCTTTACAGGAATTGCACCGGGAATGTCAATGGACTTTGGATTTCTGGCTCCGGTATACACCTTAGCCCCTCTGGATATAAGTTCAAGGGCGAGATGGCGACCAAAACCTCGGTTCGCGCCAGTGACAAATGCAACTTGTTGAGAAATATTCATTTTATGTCTCCTTTTATCGTATTTTGTTTATGAAATTGTTTTTTGAAGCTATTCGGTCTGCGTTTTGATGCGTAGTAGATACGGTAGCGAGTATTGCTCAATATTCGCTCCTTATTGAGAACGATCATTCCCAATTTCGCAAAAAAAACTGCGTACCTTATCCTGTTGTTTTTGTGTGTTGTGTTGTTTGTTATTTTAACTGCGCTGATAAACTTCATTGTAAAGCAAAGCTTTAGAGCTTCTTTCTGCGATTATTTTTGAGAATGTTCATTCTAAAAAAGGTATAAAATAAATCGATCTGAAAGAACATGGGTTAGCAGAAGGGAGACTTTTCATATCTGAACTGATTACCCTCATTCTTCCAAAAGTTTCATCGAAATATGAGTAATACGGTGAAGCTTTTCTTTGGAAGCCGAGGTTCTTGCCATTACCCTTAACCCAATCCATACATTATGCAGATATTCAGCCAATTCCTCAGCATTGTATGTGGAGGTGAATTCACCTTCACGCTGTCCCCAAAGAATAATCTCCTTGAGCAATTGCTCTGCTGTCGTGAATGCTTTCGTGGCCTTGTTGTCCACTTCTACGTCGCGTGCCGCCAATTCTACGGCCGAATTCACCATTAAGCAGCCGGCTGGCGAGTCCTCATCCCCGTCGATCATGAAGCTAAAAATAAACTGTAATGCCTCCGATGCGGTCTTGGATCGTCTAACCCCTCCTGCAAGCGCGGCACTGATTTTGTCGTCAAACCGATCCATCGCTTTCAGGAACAGACTATGCTTATCTCCAAAAGTATCATACAAGCTTCTTCGATGAATACCCATATGCTCAACCAACTCGGTCATGGACGTTTTCTCGTACCCCTGCTCCCAAAAGAGCCGCATCGCCTTATCCAAAACCTCTTTCTCTTCAAACTCCTTGCTTCTCGCCATTCCCATCTCCCTCCCTCAATGAATATAGCATATTGAGAACGATCAGTAAAGAATCGTCATGTTCTTTTTTGAATGACATAATATTTCCACGGAGTTGGTTGTCCTACAATTCTACATATTGGAACTATCCTGCCCGTTAGCTCAACATAAAAAGAAGAACGCTCCCACGTATTCGCTTGGGCTACGTTCTCACTACTTCTAGCTTTTAGTTTAACGTACACATTGTTTTTCATGCTCTTCCAACTAAAATTTAGCCGTCATTTGTGATACGCCGTCTGCTCAGGCTTTTATTCAAATCCTTCTAATACGATTTTACCGATTGTGCTGCCTGACAAGCTCTTGTGAAATGCTTCCTTCAGGTTGGCGGAATTAATTGGCGTGATAAGCTCTTTTATCGTCGTTCGTATTTTCCCCGCATCCACGAGATTAGACACTTCGTTAAGCAACCGATGCTGTTCAATCATATCGTCCGTCTGAAATGCCGAACGAGTGTACATCAATTCCCAAGCAAAAGTCACGCTTTTTACAAACAATTCACCAAGGTCAGCCGGCTGTTCAAATGGCAAAACCGAGCAGATTTTCCCTTGCGGCAAAATCACCTTCTTCATCTCATTCAAATGCTGATCCGGGTTATTCAAAACAAAAATATACGGAACGCCATTCAGGCCAAGCTCCTTTAGCTGAGGCTCAAGCGGTTTATGATGATCGATAACATGATCGGCACCGTGTTCTTTCGTCCATTCGATTGACTCGGGACGCGAGGCCGTAGCGATGACCGTAAGACCGGCAAGCTTGGCCAGTTGAGTAGCAATCGATCCGAGGCCCCCCGCAGCCCCGATAATCAAGATACTTCTGCCCTCATTATCCAATGGATTCTTAGATATGCCCAGGCGGTCATAATAAGCTTCCCACGCTGTAATGGTTGTCAACGGTAAAGCCGCTGCCTGCGCGAAATCGAGGCTTTTCGGCTTTTTGCCGACAATTCGTTCATCGACCAAGTGAAACTCGCTGAATCCGCCGGGGCGAATGATGGTTCCAGCATAATAAACTTCGTCGCCGACTTTGAATAAATTGCAATCCGGTCCTGCTTCGACCACAACCCCGGCTACGTCCCGACCGGCTATCGTTAGCGACGAATCGTCCGGTTTTTTGTCCTTGTGCGACCGCCAATCCGACGGATTGACGGATACCGCCTTCACTGCGACGAGCAAATCCCGCCCTGACGCTTTTGGTCTCTCCACTACAACCTCCTGAAACGGCGGTACTCCTTCTCCCGGTTCGTAATATCCGATCGCTCTCATCATCTCTTGCTTAGACATTGTCTTACCATCCTTTCTTAACTTCTTCTTTTTTTGAACGCAGCAGTGCCTTGTGTCAACAGGATGCGAAACAGTGATTTCCACACGTTATAATTGGGCTTTGGCTTGTTTCCTTTACCAATCCTTAGTAACTGTTGCTCATACCACCCAAGTTCTAACAGGGAGGCACTCTTATCAATACTTTTAACGCCAGTTTTTATAGGATTTGTAGTAATACTTGTAAATTTTCCTTGGGAAGCTTGATTCGGAAGGTCGGGAACTAAAGCGAATGGCTTTCCTATTCCAACCATATCGATTCCACTATCGGTTAAAGCTTTTGTCATTCCATCTAAAGATCTAAATCCCCCCGTTACGACTAATGGAGAACTAGTTATCTTTCTTACCTTCTCCGCGAATTCCAGAAAATAAGCTTCTCGTTTCTTAGTGCTTTCTCTCGCTTCTGCAACTAACATCTTTGGTTGTTCATAGTTCCCGCCGGAGATCTCGATTAAATCGATCCCTAATTCGGATATCTTTTTAACGACTTGCATGGACTCCTCTTCTGTAAAGCCCCCCCGCTGAAAATCCGAAGAATTCAATTTTATACCTATCGGAAACTGCTCACCGACTTGTTTTCTAATCTCCGTGTATACCCGAACTAGGAATCTCATTCGATTCTCTAAGCTGCCGCCCCATTCATCGCTGCGCCCATTATGATGTGGAGATAAAAATTGATTGATCAGATATCCATGCGCTGCGTGAATTTGAACACCTGTAAACCCTGCTTTTTTCGCAATTCTTGCGGAATTTCCAAAACGTAGGATTAGATCTTCAATCTCTTCGGCAGTAAGAGCTCGAGGGGGATTAAAGAAACCCTTGATATCGCCAGAAAGAGGGATCGGGCTTGGCGCGACCGGATCTTGGGATAACATCTTGGGTGATTGTTTTCCAGGGTGATTTAGCTGCATCCATAGATGTGTTCCATTTTCAGTACCCGCTTTAGCCCATTCTTCGAGCAGAACCAGATCACGTTCGTCTTCAACAACAACGTTTCCGGGTTCTCCCTTTGCTCGTCGATCGATCATAACGTTCCCTGTTATAAGAAGTCCTGCTCCCCCTCTTGCCCATGTTCGATACAGATTAACCAACAAACGACTTGGGCCATCGTCTTTTTTAGCCAAGGTTTCACTCAGCGCCGCTTTAAAAAAGCGATTTTTGATGGTCACTCCATTCTTAAGTGTCAATGGCTTGGCCAAGATTGATGTATGATGCAATGTTGTTTACCTCCTCATCGTTTATTTGCTTCGGTTCATGTATAAGAACGATCATTCTAAAATACGCGCAAACATTTATTGCATGAGGGAGAAATGGCTATTGGCAAGGAGGCGACTGATATTTTTGGGAACGACCGTTCTAAAATGAAGAAAAAATGACTCCATCATTTTTCTAAAAATTTCATCGATACATGGGCGATACGGCAAAGTTTCTCTTTAGCAACTGAGGTTCTTGCCATTACTTTTAACCCAACCCCAACATTATGTAGATATTCCGCCAATTCATCGACTTCGTACTCAGTGGTGAATTCGCCGTCCCGTTGCCCCCAAAGAATAATTTCTTTGAGCAGCTGCTCTGCTGTTGTGAACGCTTCAGTGGACTTTGTATCCACATCGGGATCTCGTGCTGCCAATTCCACGGCCGAATTCACCATTAAGCATCCGGGAGGTGAGTCCTCTTCTCCAATAATCATGAATTCAAAAATAAATTGAAGAGCTTCCGTTGCAGTCTTGGAGCGTTTAATTCCTCCTGCAAGCGAGGCGGTTATTTTATTATCAAAACGATCTATAGCTTTCAGAAACAGCTGATGTTTATCGCCAAATGTGTCATACAAACTTCTGCGATGGATTCCCATGTGCTCGACCAGATCGGTCATGGACGTCTTCTCATAACCCTGTTCCCAGAAGAGTCTCATCGCCTTATCCAATACCGCTTGCTCTTCAAACTCCTTGCTTCTCGCCATTTCATTTCCCTCCCGTCATCAATATAGCATATTGAGAACGATCAGTAAAGAATAGATTGTCACCTTAACTCTCCGTCGCAACACTAATCATACCCATTGCATCCTCGAGATAATTCTGTTATACCTTTCCAAAAAGGTTTTCGTCAAAAAAATTCGTCGTTACTTATGGTATGGTTCTCCGTGCTGTCTGTAACGGCAAGTTTTAGGTCATCCTTTAATTTTGTCATGAAGGCGAAAAAAAAGAGGCGAGCCACCAACGCTGCTGCCCGTTGTCCGTTCGTCTCTTCTTTCTCAAAACCAGCTTCCTCAATATTCAGTTAAACCCTCCGTTTACGCGAATTGTCTGTCCCGTTATCCAACGGGCTTTGTCGCTAACGAGCAACTCGAGAGCATTCGCAATGTCTTCCGGTTCACCAAGCCGACCGAATGCGTTCATTCGACGATACGAATCGACCAACTCTGGCGTCTTGCCGTTCAGGAACAAATCGGTTGCCACTTGCCCGGGCGCGATGCAATTGATGACAATGTCCTTGGGACCGAATTCTTTGGCTAATTGGCGAGTCAACTGTTCGACCGCCCCCTTCGTTGCGGCATAAACGCTGTATGTTGGGAGCATCGCGCCCGAGACGGACGTCGAGAAGTTAATGATGGTTCCGCCTTTCGCCATATGCTTCATCGCTTGTTGGCAAGCAAAATAAGTCCCTTTCACGTTGAGCGCGAAATGCCGATCGAAACACTCCTCCGTTACGTCCGCGATCGTATGGTTTTCCATGAAGCCAGCATTATTGACCAGGATGTCCAAACGTCCGAATCTCTCCAGTGTTTCCGAGAACAATGCTTCAACTTCGTTCACTTTACTCACGTCTGCTTGGACGGCTACCGCCTGACCGCCAAATTGCTCAATCGTCTTTACAACCTCGTCCGCTTTGTCACGGCTCGAGGAATAATTGACCGCCACTTTCGCTCCGGAGCGTGCTAATTGAATGGCCACCTGCCGGCCAATGCCGCGCGACGCCCCAGTGACAATTGCGACTTTTCCATTCAAGCTCATTCCCTTTCCTCTCCTTTATCATGTAGTGGATCTATAAATTATTCACCAAACCTTGCTATCTCATTATAGTAAATATTCGTTTCGCCCCGTTAGACTATTCCTGTTCGATTCTTGCCTAATTCTCTTTCGCCTCCCTATAATAAAAGTAAGATCATTCTCCCTGGAAAGGATGGCCTACATGGACACTATGGACGAATCACAGCGTATGAACCAACTTTTGCAGCAATTGGCGCTTTTGATCCATCGCCATGCCCCCACTAGCGGAATATATCGAACGGCCGTTCCTAATTTGTCTCTGATGCATGCCACTCATGTGTCGGAACCGCTGGAGTCCGTCAACCTACCATCTATTTGCGTCGTAGCGCAGGGTGTGAAGACGGCCACGTTGGCTGGAGAAATGTACCGGTTCGATCCTTCGACATACTTGGTAACTTCCGTTGAATTGCCCATCATAGGTAAAATAGTCGAAGCTTCTCCCGTGATTCCCTATTTCAGTTTGAAACTGAGCTTCGACGCCGCCGTCATCCTGGAAATCGTGGAAAAAATGAATCGGCCAGCTTCCGCAGAATCAGAAACCATCCGAGGGATAACCGTAAACCAAATGTCTCCTGCGTTGCTCGAAGTCGTCTTGCGGCTCATGCAGCTGCTCGACGAGCCTCAGGGCATTCCAGTCCTGGCACCGCTTATCACCCAAGAAGTTCTGTATCAAATACTTCAAGGCGAACAAGGTGCGCTTCTTTATCAAATGGCGACCAGCGGAAGCCATTCCTATAACATCGCTCAAGCCATCCGATTCATCATTCGGCAATATGACCGCCCGCTGGCGATCAGTCAACTCGCAAAATCCGTAAATATGAGCATATCGGTGTTTCATAAGCATTTCAAACGCGTAACGGCGATGAGCCCATTGCAATACCAGAAAACGGTGCGTTTGCAAGAAGCTCGGCGGTTAATGTTGACGGAATCCCTCCAAGCCTCTGATGCGGCGTTCCGCGTCGGCTACGAAAGCCCATCCCAATTTAGCCGTGAATATGCCCGTATGTATGGCCGGCCACCCATGCGAGATGTTCAAGAGATTCGCGGTTCGACCAAAGACTCCGAAGTCCTTGCGTGAATTTGTCAAATGACCTATATAATCGTGTAAAACAAGCATTACTTCAAAAACTTGCCGTTACTTGTGGTACGGCTCAGCGTAACACCTTTATAGCGAAATCGAAAGGGACTCGATCGGATGCCTTATACAGAAACTAGTCTCTATGTAATATAAGGCTTTCTCACTCTTCCAGGACAATTTGCTTCAACTGAATGACCGAACTTCTCAGCTCCTGTTCTTGTTCCAAGTAGGCGCAAAGCGCCTGAATGAGCGATCTCTTGGGCTGAGTCTGAGAGATCTCCGTCCCCAGCAATTGAACAATCTCTTGCAGCTCCCTCCGCCGAGCGAGCCCGCCGGGCCAAGCCTCAAGCAGCGCGGTCACTCTGCCGAACAATTCTTCGATAATTCTTTCTTTTTCGTTATTCCAGTCCTTTGAATCTGAATGAATAAATTTTGTGAAAGCGATTTGTCCAAGTAGCCCCTTCGAACCTGACCTAGACATATGTTCGACTAGCGCATCCATTTTATCGACGATGAACCAAGCTGTATCCTCTATCGACAGCTGCTTCACCTCGAAGATGATGCGCTGCAGATAGTCCTTCAGGATCGCACGGTATATAAAAATTAGATCCCAGAGAAACGATTCGATTCTCTCACCATAAACTTCAAGTAGCCAGTATCTATGCCACTCCATCATACGGGCGCGAACATGATTCCTTAGTGAACGGAAAGTTGCGTACTGCGTAATAGGAAGATCTATGAAGTCAACCATAATGTGACTGTATTCAATAAAATACTGAAAGCGAAATACGATTTGATTGACGAGCCGCTCCTTGGGAGTGCCCGTCTCGGTTTGTTTCAGGTGCTCTGCCCGATCAAAATAAACCGTCTGGCACTCGTCGAAAACCGCGCACAATAAGTCTTCTTTGGACGGAAAATATTTGTACACCGAGCCCTTTGCAATGGAACAGTCCTGAGCAATTTCCTGAATTGAGGTCGCCAGAAACCCTTTTTCTTTAAACATCTTAGAAGCCGAACGAATAATATCCTGTTTGGTTACACTCATCCTCACGTATCCCCCACTTGACAACTTTAAACTCATAGTACAAAATTATGAACATAGAGTCAATTGACCCATTTTTCAAAATGTTGAACTGTAGGTCACGCTGGGGCAAACTCAATTTCATAGTTGGAGTGTGATTAATCTTGGAAGAACTTTTGTTTCAATTTCCTAAGACGGCAATAGTCGTAATCGACTTGCAAAAGTGGCTTGGAACCCAGTATGCCCCTCACTCGGCAGAGCAAGTCGTCACCCGCGCCGCCACTATGGTTCAAGCATTCCGTGAGGCAGGCGCATTCGTTGGGCTTGTTCGCGTATCCACGAAAGACTTCAAAGATATGCCTCGTCCGTTACTGGATCAGGCCCCCCCAACCTTCAATCTGGTGCCTGGATGGGATGAAATTGTACCCGAGATCGGAGTCACTGAAACCGATCATTTAATTACCAAGCGCCAATGGGGAGCATTTTACGGAACGGACTTGGATCTGCAGTTGCGCCGGCGGGGCATCACGACGATCGTGCTTTGCGGCATTGCTTCTGGTATCGGCGTAGATACCACTGCGCGTGAAGCCTTCGCCCATGGGTATCAGGTAATTTTTGCGACAGATGCCATGACCGGCTTCAGCGAGGAGGAACATGAACACGTAATTAAGGTTATCTTCCCGCGTATTGGCAGAATCCGCTCAACCGAGGACATTCTTGCTTGCGCCGCGCTTCAATCTTATCCGGCATCTACATAATGGGAGTGGTAAAAATCCCGGGGAATCCAATAAGTGCTTTGTGTTCTATTCATCAGTGTCTTTTTATTGATCCCTGTCCGCCGTCTTCATGAGAGTTATCATTTAAAGCAGCTTAATGATCTCTTCTAGCTCATCGACCAAACCTTTTGCAAGTTCAAAATTCTTATCTTTTAAAGCCAGTTCTATTTTCAATTCAACCGACTTTTTCTTTTGTTCCGTTTCCAAATAGTCTCTATTAAAATGACTCGCATAAATCATCTGTCTAAATTTTCGCATGCTCATTTTTCTAATCGTTTTATCGTCAATGATTAACACATAGTCCATGCCGTTTACGACCGAATAGAAATCATGAGAGATCATCAGAATCGCACCTTTATAGTCTTCGATGGCTTTCTCCAGTGCGATCTGTGTATAGATGTCCAAATGGCTTGTCGGTTCGTCAAGAAGCAGTAAGTTTGCTTTGCTGGCAGACACTTTGGCCAATTGAAGCATGTTCTTTTCTCCACCAGACAAAGATTCGATCTTTTGATCAAGGATCTCTCCTTCAAAATCAAAGTTTGAAAGATACGATCTGATCTCATCGTACGTTTTAAACCCGGCATCGATGAATTCATCCATTATGGTATTGGAGTCTTTTAGCGTTTCGCCTTGAAGCTGAGATAGATAAGCCACTTTAACATCAGCATTGATTTCAATCGACTCATGATTGTTTTTAAAGATTTCTCGGAGCAAAGTCGTTTTCCCGGTACCGTTTGGACCGATAATGGCTACTTTATCCGTAGATTGGATCTCAAAGTTAACATTTTCTAAAAGCAGCTCATCGAAGGCAACGCTATAATCATCGACTTTTACAACAACGGTATCTTCAATTTCATTATGAATGCCAAAATTAATATTCGGTTGCTTAATATCAACAAACGGCGCTTTAATTCTACGTGCTTCCAATCTTTCTTGAAACTTCACTCTAGCTTTTAACGCTCTACCTCTTGAAGCTTCTGAATTATAAGTTGCAATCGCTCTAAGATTATCGATGATGCTGTCGTATCTCTCGATCTCTTCTGCTTCAGCGACTGCGATTTCTTGCAGCTCGATTTTGGTCTGGAGCAACGAGAAGTTATACTCGATATATCGCCCGTCAAACTCTTGGAGCTCCGTGTTTTCAAGGTGTATGATTTTGTTGAAACAATGATTCAAAAGATATCGGTTGTGCGTAACGACCAGCAGCATTCCTTTGTGGGAATTGATCAATTTTTTAAGCCCATTTAGGTTTTCAAAGTCTAAAAACACATCGGGTTCGTCCATGATCATCAAATCAGGACTGCCCAGCATTTCTTTGATGACTTGAATAAGTTTGAATTCCCCGCCGCTCAGAGCAGATACGCTAAGGTCCTTTAGCTTCATGAGGTTGGCCAGGTTGAGCTGCTTATTGATGTTATTTTCGAAATTATCCCCATCCATCGAATCGAATGCATCTAAAGCCAATTGATACTTTTCCAGCAGCGAATCCATATCCGATGTGGTTGCCATTTCCGCATAAATCGATGTGATTTCATCTTGGATCTTAATAAATTTTTCTCCGATATATTCAAAAACGGTCATTTCTTTATTGTGCTCGACTTGCGGGAACTGACTGACATACCCGATTGTACAATCCGGGTCGATCTCCAATTTGCCCTCGAATAAATGTCTTTCCGGGTCCATGAGTATATCGATCAGCGTGCTTTTCCCACTGCCGCTTGTTCCGATAAAGGCGCAGTGTTGTCCCTCTTCGAGCGTAAATGAAATGTTGGTATAGAGTTCTTTTTGCGGAAACGAGAAGGATAGATTATCAACTTTTATCATAGTGTTACCTTTCTTGATAGCTAAAATGGTGACCGTTATTAAATGTATTGCAGAACATAGATTTCGAGCATACCTACACAATCTCTTTATTAAAATGTCCTCTTGTGTCTGTGTCCTGATTAAAAACAGCATGATTCATTGAGCCATTTAATTTGCCTGAGGCCGTATGAATGATATTCACAACCTGCTCTTTGGATTCAACGGTAAAGTTTAATCGGAACGCCTCAATTCCTTTGAGGTTCTGGAGATCATCTAAAAGATTAAGCGTCTTCCCATTAAGGAGCGTCGTTGTACAATCCTCATGGGAAAGGATAGGGAACGTTCCGTGCTCATCTTTTAACTCATAACTCTTCGTTTTGCAAATTCTGCATTGATCCATTTTTTTCATCGGACAATATTTGGTAAACATCAAAGGAGCCTTGCCATATACAATCATTTCCAGTGCTGGATAGCCATCATTTTCTTCATAATAGGCATTCATTAAATCTTCAATTTGGCTCTTATTCAATTCATAAGATAAAGTGACTCGTTTTGCACCTAATTTATATAATTCATAGCAACTAGTAGCATTAACAACATTTAGAGAATAGTCCGTAACAAACGGATTCGTTGCTCTGTAGTGATAAACCCCGCCATATCCTCCGATCAGCAGCTGCCCTTCTTTGTCCTTATAATGATTCTGATTTCTTCTAACCACGTTTTCAAAATATATTTCCTGAATTCCACAGCTCACGCAAGCATCATACTGTTCCTTCGTTGTTACAGAGGCCGTAAGGTATGGTTTTACAGGGGCAAAGCTTATTTTTTCTTTTGCGTCCACAGCCTTGGTTCTTTTCTCTCGGCTGTTAAGCTTTAAGTCATACAAGCCCAGGACAATATCTCTTCTTGCTGCATTTAACAATTTAGCTGGAATAAACGCATTGCATTCCTCGTAATCCACATGGTTAAGCTCGAATATCGTATCATTTAATCTTGAAAATTGCTTGATTACCTGGTCTTTTGTTGTTGGATTATTAATGGCTTCGCCTAGTATTTCCTCACTCTCATAAAAATAATGAAAGCCTAAGCCCTCTGCATCTATGAAAAGCTTTGAACCCGGACTTGCATATACTCGGATATCTAGGTTAAACCGCTTAAATTCTTTTTCCAGTGATGCTTCTAATTCTTTGGTATAGAAATAATCCTTCGTTTTATATACTAAATCTCCTATAGACAACTTTTCTTTGATTTTGATATAGCAGACACGATCTGCTTTGTTGATGAATTCGCCATCTTTATCGTACAGTTTTGCAACCGTTAAATTAACATCCTCATGGTTGTGACTTATCCGGATGTTATCGTTTTGATTTAGAGGACGTGTAAGTGTTATTTCATACGTATCTTTAACAATCTTGCTGATTGTTCCAATTTCATAACCAAAGTTATTCGGTCTTAAGATGTTTGTAATATTTCTTTTATCTTCGCGAAATAAATATCCTTTCGTAAAGGTTCGATTGAATGTTTTTTTCAGATCTTCTTTATCTTCTTCGGTTATTTTATGATCCAAGGCCATGCGATATTTGGATACAACATTCGCAACATACGTAGGATCTTTCATTCGACCTTCGATTTTTAAAGAATCGATTTCTTTTAAATCATCGGTATAATCGATTGTGTTTAAGTCCTTGGTAGATAGAATATAGCTTTTCCCTAAAGATGTATCTGTTGTCTTATCCATTAGTTCATACTCCTTACGGCATGAACCCACACATCTTCCGCGATTTGCGCATCGATAGCCGCTTAATCCTGACATGAGACAGTTTCCCGAATAAGATACACATAAAGCGCCGTGAACGAAAATTTCTAAAGGGATTTCCGCTATTCTTTTGATCTCTTTTACTTTTTCAATCTCAACCTCACGGGACAGAACAACTCTTTTAGCACCAAGTTCTTTAAATAATAAAGTTCCGTCTACATCGTCTATTCCCATTTGTGTTGAACAATGTGCTTCCATATCAAGAAAGTTTTTAACGATATAATCGAAAGCAGCCAGGTCCTGGACGATAATGCCATCCACACCGATTTCATTTAATTGGCGGATCTGCTCTTTCATCTCTTCCACTTCGTTCTCGAAAACGATGGTATTCATGGTAACATAGATTTTAACATTCCTCAGGTGCGCATACGTAACAGCCTCTTTTAACGATTCTAAATCAAAATTAGATGAGTATGCACGTGCACCAAATTTTTGCATTCCTAAGTATATTGCATCACAACCATTAGAAACTGCAGCTTTTAAAGCCTCCATATTTCCTGCTGGAGCTAGTAATTCAGTCATTTTTTCCTCCTTATGACCCATAAATCAAAAAAAATTTGTAGTTACTTGTGATACGTTCTCCGTGACATGGAGCTGCTGGAGGAGATTATCCAGAAGGGCTTCAAGACGCTTGGACCGATGAAAGTGATCCGTCCCGTCACAGCAATCAAGGCGATTGCAATGAAGCACAAGCTATTCAACGGGGGCACAGGTTGCTATACGCTCTACGGCGTAGAGATCAAGGTGCATGAGGCAACGCGCGAACAGGCCATCACCATAGCTATCCTTGAGTTTATCCGATGGAGCAGCATGATGCTGTGACCCGGCGCATGGAGGATGTGACGCGGGCTTACTATGATTCAATTGGCCTAGGTGAAGCATACCGGCAGATGGAGGCCATGAATTGATTGAGCATGCCATTAGACCAATACAATTTCAAAAACGGTGGTGAAGATAAGATGGAACAGATGTATGTGAGTCAGACTGTAATATCATGCGTAATGAAAAAGAGAACATCTACGATGGACATTCTCCTTTGTGTGGCTTGTTAAAGTGTGGGATAAGGTGGTGTGTGAATATGCTCAGGTGTCGATACATCGCCCATCTCACATGTTTTTCTAGATTCGCCAGGGGCTCCAGGTCAAGCTGAGGCACTTCAGTTACTAGACTTTGATTTGAAAGGTTGTATTTTTCCCGTATCCAACCAATTTACAATTTTTTCGCCGTTACTTATGATACGGTTCGGCGTAACATCCATGAGGCGAAATCGAAAGGCACCCAAAGCGGGTGCCTTCTTTGCGAATATGAGACCCCTATCCCTAGCGTCTGAGTTCTGTCATCAATGACCACACCCGCCGCCTTCATAAAGTCGTAGCCAAGGACGCCGTCCATTTCCAACCACTAATCCATAACATCATCTTTTTCGGGACCTGTAAGTACTCTGCGACCATACGCTCGGTAATAGTTGCCATCTCTGTCGTCGACTTCAAACTTGGTAATCCAGTATTTGCTTTGAAATTCTTCGAGTATTCGCTTATTTGTATCGTTAATCAGAATTTTCGGTCGCTTTTGTTCAAACAAGCTAAGGAAATCATCATCTAGACCAAGCTGGCTCAGATAATGCTTGCACTGGGCTTTGTCTAGTGTAGGAAGCAGGCACCAAAACAGAGTTGATTTTTCTTCTGAGGTCATGCTTCTATCAGACGAAATGATATCCTCGAAAAGCTCCCTCGAAATTGGCAGTGGTTCTGTAAGAGGCGTTTCCAACCAGTCCATAGTCTTTGAAATAATCGCAGCTTTCGTTTTCTCGCCTTCTGTTTTGTAATGCGAAACGAAGTACGGTAAATCTTCTTTGCGGAATTTGTTCAGAATAATATACGATTTAACCGCATCAGTATAGGCTGAGTTTATAGCCGTAAATTCGTCCTCAATATTCTCAATCAACCTCAGTTTGAACTCGTCGGAAATGTGTTCTACGAGCAGTTCAATCGCTTCGTCAGAATTAAATAACTCTGACGCTACAATTAAGTCGCAATATTCCTCGATATTCACAATGATATATTGAATCAGATTGTCGGGATAAGTCGCTCGGATGAAGGTGAGGTTGGCTTCGCCCATCCGAATTACATTGTTGTCAACGAGAATGTCCATCTTCTTTCCAGAGATGTCTTCAACATCAAAACCATTTTTATAATGCCATTCAAGTGTTGCAAGAAACTGTTCGTAGTGAGCATCACTTAAAGAATCGCATCTAACTATTGCTTTGAAGAATGCCCTCTGAGTCTCTTTATCATATTGGTTTCGAACCTTGGAGAAATTGTATGTCTGTTCATCAGCGTCAATGAACTGAACCAAGTCGTCTGTAAGACTATTTCCGCATTGCACGAAATAATTGATTATGTTTTCTTCAGTGTGTGTTACAAGATTTGACGTAATCAGTTGTTTCCAAAGTGACTCCTCTTCAACGTCTGATAGAGCCTGAATCTCTGTTTTGAGAACAGAAATATAAGCCGTCTTATTTTCGGTGGATATTTCGTCATTGTTTAGTATCGCCTTGGCCGCCGTCTCGTCATCTTCAATCCGCTTGTCACAGTGCATGAGAACTTCTTCGATATAGCAGTCGATTTCACTCTCGACATACACCGCGAGCGGGCTGTCCGGTCGTGCACTTATCAAGGTATAATTCTTATATTTGAGGTCGTCCGATTCCGTGAGATCATACTTAACTTTTAGCAAGTGTGCAATATTGGAAAATGATAATTTATATAGGTTGTTGGAATACACCTCATCGAACAGTTTTGTGTCTGTGGTTTGATAGTCAATACTACAAAAGCGTATTTTGAGCAGTTTGAAGCGTTCGATGAGCGAAACAATCAAGAGGTTCTTCCTGACATCCTCCCCAAACATGGCTTTCAGCCTATTTTCTTCAACACTGGCTCTATCAAAGATGAACGGATGATTGGAAACGAAAGCGGACAACGCGTTCGTAAACTCGTCATCGTTTGTGAGATCACGGTCTGGAGTGATTATGAGTGTTCTGAAAACAAAATCATCTCGACATCCTCCAGCGAAATCAGTCTTTCTGATAAGTATGTTTGTAAGGCAATCTTTCCTTGCTGAATTTAGAAAATTGACAAGAAGATTGAGTTTTTCGTCTTGTATGTCGATAAATACGCTCTGCAGGAAGAAATAATCTTTTGTGCTGAGTATTTGTTGTACCATAGCCATTAAGCATTGTTGCTCTTTTGTTATGCCAGCCTCAATTGTCGGAAATGTAGGAGTGGCGGTAAGATAAGGTATGGTAGTTTCATTGACAGCGAACTTTTGCAGAAGAAAGAAAAGTAGATCGTAATTCAAGACTTCTGGTTGGTCAAAATGAGAAACTTTTAGATGAATGAGTATCTTTTGCGGTTCTTTCAATTGGTAGACAGGTTCCTTCTTGACTTGGTCGGACACGCTGCGAAGGAATATCTTATCCGTCCTGCTCAGACTGTGTTCGTAGAAATAGGTCATGTAATCGGCATAAAATTCATCAATGTAACCATTACGAATGAGGTATTTGAGCAAGTCAAAGTAGTCGTTCCCACGAATGTCACTGAAATCTGAGATAACTCCAATATTGTTTTTGCTCGTTACCGCAAACAGTTCGTCAATGTTCTCACGGGTGATAATATCCTGCAATGCCTCATTCTTAACTCGTGCAATTTTGCTCTCAAGACGAGTAATATCATCTTCTAAAGCGGGCTGCCGACCAGCACTTCGATTCTCAAGTGCTTCTTTTCGATTTGTATACTCAGTTTCAATCTGTTGTGATTGCGTTTGCCGCTGTTGATAGCTGTAGTTACTCAACATGCTTCTTTTTTCTTGGAAAACCAAATCAAGCTCATGAACGGAAGTTAGATGTTCATTTTTGGTCGCTTCCAGTCTCGCCCTTGCTGCCGCCAACTCCGCTTCCAGTTGGATGATCTTCGCTGCAATAAATTGCTCCTTCTTGTCAAAAAGCGTGAAAACAAATCCCCTGCCTAACTGCAATTCGCTGAAATCCCGCGGGAAAAGATTCTTGTAGGCGATAATCGCCATCAACTTATCAGGTTTCAACTCTGTAATGTTCAGCCGGTTATCATAAATTGAAAACTCATTGCAGATGTTCTTTAGCAACCGCATATCGTCAATGTACAAAGAAAGACCACGCAAAAACGATTCGTCAAACAGCCCCAGCACACCGTTATCGCTGAGATGCTCGATAAACTTGTCGTATGAGTTAGAGCTAGCGACAACAGGAACTATTGGGATGATAAAATCAAAAAACTTAGTTCTGTCCTTTGATATGAAAATGTCATCCCGCAGGAGGTAGAAGAAGCGGAGCGGCTTTACATCTACTTCTTTGCTTCTCTGAACGTTTACAAGATAATTAACCTCCCTGAGACGTTCAAAGATGCGATTGGCGTTGTATCTGTCCATATCTTCGAAGACAATGACATCCGCCGCGCATTGATCAAATAAATACAATACTTCATTTAGATATTTGTCGAAATACGAATCATCACTGCCTTCAAAAATTTCTATAGTGAACTTATTTGCACTAATCTTCTTAAAAACGCCTTTGTTGATCTGCAAATTTATAATGTGGTACAGTAGAATTGCCGCCAGCGCAACACAAATGACCCCACTTACTAGAGGAGAACTATTCTCCGCAGTCAATCTCAAAATGGTTTTAATCCACGCTGGTGAAACGTTGTTCGCATAACTTTTCCAACCGCTGAAAAAGAAGAGATGGAGAAACGAAAGTATAAAAAAGATGGAAGCTATTACCCACCAAACCAGTTTCTTTCGTACAACTTTTTGTTTGACTTTGAAATTTGTTTGCGGGATACGGTTTGGTGAAATCTGATGAATGAGCTGGTTAAGGATCTTACCCTCTAAAATAGATTCCTTTATTGTTTCTGGTTTAGGTGCGCTATTAGTTGCTGAATCTACTGTAGCAGCAGTTTCCTCTGCCGATTGAAAATGCGCCAGCGAGATGTGGATGAACTTCTTGTCAGGATGCAATTCTTTGTATGACTCTATTACACTACTTTTCCCAGCACTGTAAGCACCAGAAATAGCAACATTTCGCAAGTCTCTGTTTTCAAAAACAAATTCCATCGCTTCGCTGTAAATGCCTATTTCAGCATTACGAATTGGTGTAAGTTTTTGAAATATTTGCTTTCTTTCAGACATATATACTTACCCTCCGTCTCGCATCATCGCTAACTTCTGTTCTATGGATACGAATTCCTCATTTCATCCACCACGACAATACTTGGGCCCAATCGCCGTTAATCCTCAGAGCTACATGCGTTTCGGTTTAATTAAATCTAACAATTAATTTCCAATCCCTTCACACCGCAATGGTTTGTATATTTAATAATTCATACTAGTTGTAATTCAGGTCTGCGCTTTTTTTTCAGATATTACTCCACTCATTTAAATTCGACATATTTCCATTCATTCCTTCAGATCTGTACGTTACATTGAAGTGGCAGCAAATTTTCAACTCACTTCCCATATTTCATGTAAAGAAATTCGCCGTTACTTATGATACGGTTCCCCCCGATTGATCTTCACCGCGCGATAAATCTGCTCGGTGAGGACGAGGCGCATGAGCTGGTGGGGCAGCGTCATGCGCCCGAACGACAGCCGCTGCTGCGCGCGGCTGAGTACACTATCGGCGAGCCCATGGCTCCCGCCTATCACAAACACGACATGGCTCGTCCCGTACGTGCCGAGCCTGTCCAAACAGGCGGCGAGCTCTTCCGAGCTCCACAGCTCGCCGCCCACCTCCAGAGCGATGACATGCGCATCGCTCTTCACCAAACCCAGAATGCGCTCGCCCTCTCGCGCCTTCACGCCAAGTACCTCCGCCTCACTCATCGTCTCCGGTGCCTTCTCGTCGGGGACTTCGAGAACTTGAAACTTCACATACGGCGTAAGCCGCTTCGCATACTCCGCGATCCCCTGTACCAAATACTTTTCCTTCAATTTGCCGACGGCAATAATTTGAATAAACATAATGACCTCCTACTTTCCAATAAATCCGGCGATCCGGCTTAATATTTGACATCCCCGTGAAATTTAGCAACGACTAAGGTAAATTCTGCACATGCTTTATCTTTCCGACCTTGACGAGCTTCCTATGCTTATTTTACATTAATATTAAGTTGAACACTGTATTAATATTGAACGCTGTTCAACGGAAACTACATCATGCTCGGCTTTCAATGTTCAATGTTCTTCAACATCCCATGACTACCACCCAACAAATGAGTCCGGCTAGCTTCATCAGCCAACCTACCATCCCTTCAGGAGGCGATTATCATAGGCATTCAAGAGCGCAAAGAACGAGAGAAAAATGAAAAACGCGAAAAAATCCTTCAAGCAGCTAGAGAAATCATGAAAGACGAAGGGATCGAAAACATTTCCATTCGCAAAATCGCAGATAAAATTGAGTACTCCCCAGCTATTGTTTATCACTATTTTAAAGACAAAGAGGAAATATTAAACCAGATTGTCATGGGTACCTACCATCAAATGACAGAAGATCTTTCTTCATTCCCACCCACGGGCAGCCCCGAGGAAAAACTGAAAATGAGAATGCGCAAATATATCGAACGGATGACCACCATGGGCGACGAGTTCAAAATGATTATGCTCAATGAGTCACCCGCTATTCTAGACCATACAGCCGTTTTATTTGAAGGGGCATCGACCGCCCGGCCAGCTTTAGGAGTGCTCCGTCAATCCCTTCAAGCATTTTACCATGCTCAGGATCGATTTATCGAAGACGACCAGATTGAAATCACAGCACAAATCATATGGACATCGATGTTTGGTCTCATTCTAAGGATCATTACGGAAAAAGTGGAGGAAGAACATAAGCGGCGGTTGATCGATGATTTTCTTGAATTTTGCATACAAGCTTTAAATTAATCGTGCCGATGTGAAACTAAAACATGGTTGGAGGGTTCCTTATGAAATTTCAAAAAGAAATTACCGCACTGAGCATACTTATCATTCTGTTATCTGTGGCTGCCTCTGCCACTGGGATTTTCTCCAGCATGGATTCTTCAAGACATGAATTCACATCCATATATGGACAAACTGTCGAGATTTATGGAGCCGGGTTGTATCGCAACGATTCCGTATCCATGGCGTCTCAAGCTATCGCTCAGGATGTGGTTACCCTGCTTGTAGGCGTTCCATTGCTGGCCACATCACTAATTCTGCTAAAAAAGCGCCTTCTCAAGGGACAAATTTTGCTCGCCGGGACGTTGGCTTATTTCCTTTATACTTACGCTTCCTATTCTTTTACCTCCATGTACAATAACCTTTTCCTCATAGACGTCGGCCTAATGTCGCTTAGTTTTTTTTCGTTTCTGCTTACCATGATGGCTTTTGATATGAAAGTTTTGCAAAATAGCTTCAGTCGACAGCTTCCGGTCAAAACTGTAGCCGGATATCTCCTATTTATCGGGACGGCGATCGGTTTGATGTGGCTGGGAAAAGTCCTTCCATCCTTAACGGACGGTGCTCCCCCTGCCGGTTTGGACCATTATACAACCTTGGTCATTCAGGCCCTGGATCTTGGCTTTGTCGTCCCGGTTTCCATCCTTTCCGCCATATTGCTCCTTAAGCGAAAACCTTTCGGCCTGCTGATTTCTTCGGTGATCTGTGTCAAAGGGCTTACCATGCTGACGGCTTTAACAGCCATGATCATCGGCCAAATGATCGCCGGCGTGCAAATGACTGCGATCGAGATCATTCTTTTTCCCGCGTTTAACCTTATAGGTATCGTGATCGTGGTTGTCCTTCTCAAGCATATTAAAGAACCGGAAGAAATAATTTGAATAGCCCGTTTTGAGTCGTCCTTAAAAACTCCTGACTTAATACTCTCCACCCGCCGTAAACTGCCCTTCGCCCTTCAAATAGCTGTCAAAAAACTCGAGGCAGACTTTATTGATCGTCTTCAGGCAGTATTCGGTGCTGGTGGTTGATATTTTCCCGTTAAGCACCCACGTTAGGATCGGGCTGGTCAGCGCAAAATCAGTCAGCGACAAATGGCCGACACCCTTGATATGTACGTTAAAAGCGTTCGCCGGAGGATCGGTCAGCATAGCATAATTCTCCTTATATTGCGGCCACTCGCTCAAATGCCCCCAGGAAGAGTCCGAATAAACGTTCAGTACAGGCACAGGGTATTTCTGACCGTTGAAGACAAACTCGCCATCCTTTACACCCTCAATATCGTACATAAACGGCGATTCCAGCGCAATCACGGCACCTACATCCTGCCGCATCCGGCCGATGCCAAGCGCAGCGGACCCGCCGAGGGAGTGACCCATGACGCCGATCTTTGTGGAGTCCACCAGCTTATATACCGAATCAGCATTCGTGTTTTGGGTCTCATCCTTAATATGATCAATCACAAATTTAATATCACCCGTACGGATGTTCATCCATTTTTGATAAAAGGCGACGCTTTGCGGCTTGTTGTTATGCGCGTCCTCTTTTGAAATCTCCTTCATAAAACCCGAGTCGATTCTGGTGGTATGTCCTTTGTCATCGGTAGTGTACATAGCTTGATACGTATGGTCAATAGAGCACACCACATACCCGTGACTAGCCAGCTCAAGGTACAGCGACTCATTGCTTGATTTGACGCCAAACGAGCCATGCGAGAAAACGATCAACGGAAATGTTTGCTTAACACCGGCACCGGAATAAGCATTAGCTTCGACATTAGCATCGGTACTAACTACAGCTTCAGCATCAGCCAATTCCGGATACCATAGCTCCACGTTCAGCTTTCTTTTTTCACCGGTGTTCGTATAGGTTTCCACCCGATTTGAATCGGTGTATGTATAGGTTGCAGTAGCCACCCGATAGGGGCCAGTCGTCTCGATCGACGGATACAGCGGAAACAGGATCGCCGGCAAGGCCACTACTAAGATCAGCCCCGTCATGCCTACGGCTTTCCACACAACACGCGCTGGCTTGAACGCCTTCGGCGGCCGTCTTTTGCCCCGTAATCTTTTGCCCCGTACAATGAACCTGACTCCCCCGATGAGTGCCAACAACAGCAATAGGCCAGCGAAAGCATAATAAGTAACGCCCCAGTCGACAATGGATAACGCACATAGGAGAACGAAACCGACGAATGCTGCAACCCTTACCATATCCCTAGTTTTTTGCTGTGGAGATCGAGTCTTGATGCTAAAAAACGCTAGCGCAATTTCTATCACTACCGCCGCTATAAATAGGAATGCTCCCATAATCAGTAACCTCACCTTAAGTTTGATAGGCTTCCCTATATGCAAAAAAGGACGTGTTCCCCCCGCTCAGGCCTGGAAACCGTCCCACCGTACTCTATACTTTATCGCTATACCCACTTAAGGTTTATCAAATTAATCACACAATCAAAAAACGCGCCTCTTTCTCGCATTCCTGGCACTTGACTGGCGGCTCCCAGTCGATAAACTTCGTGTGCTCTAAATCGACGACATCCGGCGCATCCTCAAATTCATCAACAAACATATCGATTGCTAATTCCACATGATCTTTGCATACTACGTACATACGCTCAAAGCATCCTTTCTTTCCCGCTCTACGGGTGCCCTCTGTATAATACAGGTTGTCCTTTATCTGTTCTACCATACTCCGCTAAAAAAAGGAACCGCCAGGTCAAACAAACCTGACGATTCCTCCTTAAAAATCGATGATTATGCCTACCTTCACTCAAGGCTTTAGCGAGGCGTATAAAAGTTTTGCCCATAATACTTGCCGTAATCATTGGGCTTGTCACTAACGGCCGCCCCGGTGCCAAGTGTCGTAAAGTCGGTGTCCAGCATGTTGGTCCGGTGACCCTCCGAGTTGATCCAGCCATAATGCGCTTCGATGCCATCGGTGTATCCGGCGGCAATATTTTCACCCCAGGCCCGGAAAGCGACCAGTCCCTGCGCCGCCATACGGTCACCGGCCGAACGTCCCTCCGGACTCTTGTGCTCAAAATAATTCCGATCCGCCATGTCCTGAGCATGCAATCTGGCGGCTACCGCAGCCGGTTCATTCCAGGTTAGCGTTTTAAGACCTTTTTGGAGCCGGAACGCATTTGTCAGGTCGAAGATTTCCTTCTCCTGCGTACTTAGCCATTCCGCCGAAGGCTCGGAGGATGCATAGGCTTCAGCGTAAGCCTGATCCATCAGCAGCGCTCCATCGACCCGGTCGCCCTCATGGGAATCCAGATACAAATGAAGTTCACTTCCTCTTAAGGTGTATACCGCTTCATGGTTTTCCGGCTCGTCCGTCTTGCCCCACAGTTGCTCCGCCCGCGTCCCTAAATCGGTTAATCCGCGGGTATCCCCGGCTTCAAACTGCCAACCCTCTCCATTGGAAAAGAGCGCAACCACCTTCTGGTCAGCGACTGCAATTTGGGCATAATGTTTATAGTCCCTTTTGTAGATATACCATTCCATCTTGTCGTTAATGTAATCCTTTCGGTCCGGCTGCCCCAGCGTCTGAACGAGCCAAGCCTCCGAGTCGCCCAGCACGATCCCTTGCAGCTTGATTTGCGGTTTGATCAGCTGAGGGTTCGTCACCTTCGGCAGTTGTTTCTTCAAGCGGTATAGGAAGGTTTGTGCCTCCGAACGAGACAACTTGTCATTTGAAGCAAAACCCATGACTCCACTGCCGCTACCTGGCTTGCCCTGCGCGATTCCCTCATTCAGCAGCAGCTGGGCCGCTTCCGTTTCCGTTAGGGATGGCTGTCCCAACACAGCGGCAATCAAACAAGCCACCTGACCGCGTGTCATATGCTTGTCCGGCTGTTCCTGAACCGGCCAATTCACCTCGGATGCCAGCTTGTAATATGGCGCATACCACGGTTCACCCGCTTGTTTATCGTCGACGGTAATCTCAGGATAGGTTCGCAGCAGCATCACTAAAAATTCCGCTTCCGTTACAGCCTGGGAAGGACGAAACGTTCCATCCGGATACCCGTCCGTAATTGCATTTTCAGCGGACCACTGTACCATAAAATAGGCCCAGTGGGTGCTCGGCACGTCCGAGAAATTGGCCGCCTTGGCCAAGGCGGAATGCCCTGCCCCCAACATCGTCGATCCCGCAATCGCTAGAATCGCTAAACTGCTAATTCCCCGTTTGATAAGCTTGTTCATCGGCTCTGTCACTCTCCTTAGCTGCAAATAAATCAGTCTATAATTCGACAGAACCCGGGGAATTCCTTTTTCCTTCCAACATTTCTATTTCTCAGGCACAACTGCTTCGACTAGCGCCTGCTCCAGTTCATCTGCATATCTTCGTCTTCGCTCGGGCGCCCAGCCGTAATAACGGTTCATAAAGCTCAGCACCGGCTCCTTCCACTGCCGAACCCAGGAGATATCAAACAGCAATGCGCCTGTACGGCGAATAAAAAAATCCACCGGCTTCACCGCCATCTCTTCCTCCAGCGCATATCTTAGCGGCACCGACACCTCAAGCGGCAATCCGTCAGCGTCCGCCCCGGTGAGCGTCTCCTGGCTGCGAAGGATTTCCTTCACCAGCAAGATAAGACGGTCAGCATTCGAGCCGTATTTCTCGGCCCACTTAATGGCCAGCTCCTGCGGAACTCCAGCGGCGACAGCCTCCGCGGTTTTGGCCCGGATATATTCCGGGAACGCCACCGAGCCGCCCACCTGTCCACCGGAAATCGGCAGCCGCCGGGTGGAGCAAGCTGCGAAGCTTAAACCCTGCTCCTGCTGCAGCTTGGCGGCTACGCGGTCGACTACGGTCTCCGCCATTTTACGGTAGCCCGTCAGTTTGCCGCCAGCAATCGTAATGAGACCCGACGCCGACTGCCAAATCTCATCTTTTCGGGAAATCTCCGAGGGGGATTTTCCGTCCTCGTGAATTAACGGGCGCACCCCCGCCCAGCTGGACTCGACATCCTCCGCTGTAATTGCCAGCGTAGGAAACATGCCATTAATCGCATCGATTACGTACTGGCGATCGGCTTCGTTTATGCGCGGACGGGCAATATCCCCTTGATACACTGTATCGGTTGTGCCAACATACGTTTTGCCCTCGCGGGGAATCGCAAACACCATGCGCCCATCCGGCGTATCAAAATAAACCGCCTGCCCTAGTGGGAATCGCTGCCCGTCAATGACTAGGTGCACGCCTTTGGTAAGCTGCAGCGTCTTCCCCTGCCTGGAGCGATCAAGCTCCCGCAGCGTGTCCACCCAAGGTCCGGCGGCATTGACGATGGTTCGCGCACGAAGCTCACATTCTCGCCCACTGATTTCATCCTTGATCATGGCCCCTGAAACCCGGCCCTTCGTATATGTAAACCGCTGCAGCCGCGCATAGTTAACGGCCAGGGCTCCCCGGGCAGCCGCCTCCTTAAGCACCTCAATCGTCAGCCGGGCGTCGTCGGTTCGATACTCGACATAGTACCCTCCACCCTTTAGGTCTGCTTCCTTCAGCAGCGGCTCTTTTCCAAGCGTGTCCTCGGCGGAAAGCATGTGCCGGCGCTCCTCCCGCCGGACCCCGGCGAGGTAGTCATATACTCGCAGCCCAAGCGATGTACTCCATCTGCCGAAGGTTCCGCCTTGATAAAACGGCAGCAGCATCCACTCCGGCGTCGTCACATGTGGCCCATTTTCATACACGATAGCCCGCTCTTTGCCTACCTCCGCGACCACGCCGAAATCCAGCTGCTTCAAATAGCGCAGCCCGCCATGGACCAGCTTGGTCGAACGGCTTGACGTTCCTGCGGCAAAGTCCTGCATCTCCACGAGTCCAACCTTCATTCCCCGGACTGCCGCATCCAGCGCGATCCCCGCCCCGGTAATCCCCCCGCCTATGACGAGGACGTCCAGATGCTCCTGTGTCATTTGCTCAAGGATGCTGCCCCTCCCCTTGCCAGAAAACGAAAATGCCATTACCGCTTCCCCTCTCATGTTGACAACCAAAAAAAGAGATTCCATCTACACCTCAGTCGTCCGGTCTCACGGCTGTCATGTAAGGAATCTCTTTACGATATCGGCAGGTATATGCCGAGTACGCTGCTGTCTATTTGTTATCTTCTAATCCGTTTTCTATCTCCGTATCGGAAGGCTTATCCGTCAGCTTTACCGTTGCACTTTCCAGCTTGCCATCCCGATAAAAGCTGATCTCCATATCCTCGCCGATCTTCTTGTCTTCATATAAATATCGGCGCAGCTCCATAGTCGATTCAATCGGCTGTTTGTCGAGCTGAGTAATGACATCATTCAGCCGCAGCCCCGCATCCTTTGCGGGCCCATGGGCTTCAAGCACAATCGCGCCGGAAGTGACATGATCAGGAAGCTTCAAATCCTTCCTCTGCTCATCGGTAATCTGAGCGTAGGAGTTGTTCAGGTCGAGCGTGTAAACGCCCAAATATGGACGCACCACTTTCCCATGCAGCATCAGGTCGTCGACCGTTTTCATCACATCATTTACTGGAATAGCGAACCCGAGTCCTTCTACGCCGGTATCGGATATCTTCATCGTGTTGATGCCGATCAAACGTCCGTTCAGATCCACCAACGCGCCTCCGCTGTTGCCTTCATTGATCGCCGCATCGACCTGGATGACCTCCTGCTCCCAGTCGTAAACGCCATCCTGGTTCAGCGAAACTGGAATCATTCGGTTGGTAAAACTAACTATTCCCCTCGTCAGCGTACCCCCAAGCCCAAGTGGGTTGCCAACGGCAATGACCGTTTCTCCCTGGCGGAGCTTTTTGGAATCCCCCAGATCTATCACCGTGTCGATCCCATCAGCATCTACCTCAAGCACGGCGAGGTCATCGATCGAATCTTTCCCGGTTACCTTGGCTTTACGCGAATTCCCGTCGCTTGTAACAACCTCCAGATTTTCGGCGCCGCTGATAACATGGTTGTTCGTAATGATGAAGGCCTTGCCCTTTTCCTTCTTAAAAATAACCCCGGAACCTAGAGCGGCCTGCTCCGGGTCCTCCTCCTTCGACTGCTCGCTATGATTCAAAATGCTAACCACCGCCGGAGCAGCCTTGGCGGCCGCAGCAATAATCCGATTATCCGGATCGCTTGAATCCAAGCCTACGGCTGCCGACCCTGAGGCTGCATGCCGCGAATTGGAGGAAGGTAGCCCGGTGATGAAGCTGAACAGCAATACAGCCACGACCGCGCTCAAAATGGAAGAGATCAGTGAGATTTGAAGCGTGGACAAGCCCTGCCTATGGTGTCCTCCATGCCAGTGCTGGTCGCCGCCCTCCGACATGCGCACGCGGCGTTTTGGCACTTTTGTGGAATAAAAATCATCATCAAACAATCCCATCTGTACTCTCCCCCTCCATCACTTACCCAAGATCATCGGTCGCCACTTATATGGGTCTATTCCCGCCAAGCAAAAGGTCCCTTTCAACTTTATGCCGGTACGGCAAACTCATATGCCACACGTTTCTTTACCTATTATCTTAACGTGACAAACAGCACAGATGTTGCCGCCTTCCTGGGTTGTTTTACAGCTTTTTTCTGTTTTTAGGAATGTTTGACTTCATTGCCGACTACACTAATTGTAAGCCCAATAGATTGATAGATTTATTTTACCATATTTTGATGACACTGAAGCATTTATCTATCAGGGAATTTTCGGGATTTCAGGCGGTTTTTTAGGGGTTCGGCAGTCTATGAAAATGGCACCTTGGAGATAGCTTTCTGGAAATATCAATAACAAATCTCGGCTTATTTATGGAAACTAATCTAACAAGGATTGAATGGTGCTTGGAAGGTTTAGCAGAACAGAGTCGCTCACAAAACTAAGCGTATGCTTCCGAAGTAAGTTTTGCTCGCAGCTTACTCTTGGAAGTTTCGCTCACAAAACTAAGCGTATGCTTCCGAAGTAAGTTTTGCTCGTAGCTTATTCTGGAAGCGTCGCTCACAAAACTAAGCGTATGCTTCCGAAGTAAGTTTTGCTCGTAGCTTATTCTGGAAGCGTCGCTCACAAAACTTTTAGGAGGATCAAAAATGGACTACTCATCCGCTTCGATGAATGAGGTAAATGTACTGGCTAAATTGGCTGATATGAAGGAGGAGCATTACCATCAGCTGCTTACGCTAAGCGTGATCATGGAGCTGTTGATGGAGAAGGGAATTTTGTCGCGGGAAGAAATCGAGAAGAAGGCACTGGAGATTGACGGTTTTTTGACGACGCCGCCGTTTCCTCCGGTGTAGCCCTCTCCATTGTTCCACGCAAAGTTAATTAGCTACTAGAGGAAAAAATGAAAATGAGGAATGACCCTTGAGATTTCATTGAAATAAGAAGGAAATACAAAATTTATATAGAATCATTATGTTATGGTAATAAAATACACTATAAAGAAATGTTGATTAAATTAGGTAAAATGACCAAAATTATTTCTCTAGCTATTGTTGTGTCTCTTTCCATGTCTTCATTTGGTGCACAAGCATTTGCAAAAAGTAAAGATAACAACCAGGATATTTTCTCCAAAGAGAACCTTACTATTACTTATAGTAAAGAAGAAATTAAGAATTTAAAAGAACTGAAGGAAAGAGCAAAGAAAGGAATCAGTGATATACCTTTAAATGACCTCTCTCCAGTACCAAATATTCAAATTAATGATGGATCTCAAGGAAATGAAAAAGTATTTAGAACAGCGCAACTCTTACAAACTGCCAAAAAGGCCAATGGAACTATTCTTAATAGAGTAGCAATTACATCTTTTACTTATGATGAATCCAAATACGCATCGGAAGATGATCAAACTCTAGGCAATAAAGCTTATTCTACAATTTACGTTGATGATTGGTATGATCCAAGAGGAGTTAAATATTGGGATCTACAACATATTTCTGGAGGATGGACATTAGATACAAATGTATCTATCACAAGTGGAACCATAACTGCAGGACAAGGTGGTGCAACATACGGTGGGGTCGGATTTAGTGACTCTATCGAATGGAAAGTATCAGGTCTTACTTTTGACTATGATGTTCCATCATCCTGGAAACCTGTAACTTCTGCTGGAGGCGGTAATGGTACCATGGGGACAGTAGTGGGATGTACTACTAAGGTAACATATAAGCGTGGCACAACTACATGGACACCATCTCCACTTGTAAATAATTATAAAGCTTAATTTGACTATCTTTCAAAAAATACCCCAACTCTGTCGAAGAGATTGGGGTATTTTCACTTATAGTAGAGACTAAAACTACTTATTAATCAAATATATAATAAATGTTGGAGCAATAAAAACAACAGAAACTAGGAAAAAAATTAATGTCCATTTTAATCGACTCCTTCTCTCTTTTCCATCTGGATCGGCATCTCGTTCATTATAATAATTAGCACGTATACGATCTCCACTTACAGCTATACCACTCAATGCAATTGAAAGTATTAGGAAGAATGCACCTATCCAAAACATAATTTTAATAATCAAAGAATCACATCCTATCTAACACCAATATTATAAAAATGGAGAATAAAGTTATTTTACCATGATATTTTCATTAACGTCTATAACTCCACAGGTATCATCAAGAGGATAAGTTTAAAAATTTAATTGATGTGATTAAAAGCAGGAAATAACAGTTCAACTTTTAATCTAAAAAGGAGCAAAATACTTTGGCCATCGAATTAAGGAACTGCATTAAAAGCACAATTTACTGTTGCAACAGTCCATGGTTGCCCATTCTTCGGCGGTAGCTCTCTTTTACGGATGTAAGTTTTGTTGCCATGAGCCTATCAATTTTATTTATCCCTGGCCCCTTAACACGGGCTTATTTGGCATTTTTATTTTCCCCGAAATCCCCTTCACCTTATTTATGTTACGTAAATTAACATATATGTAGTATTCCCACTTAAAACCCCCTGGTTTTAAGCGATTGCTCTCTAAAAACGGCCCAAAGTGCATGAGGAAATGTCATGTATCCTTACAGAAAGCGATTCCAAAGTGCAAAATAGGGGTTGATTATTTTGAAGTGATCTTCTATGATAGGGGTGTCAACAGAAGAAATTAAAGTGCTTTAACTTTTGTACCAAACTAGACCCATACATATGCACATTATCCACTCTATCTGTCCGCCAAAAGTTAAAGCGCTTAAACTTTTTAAAAGGGGGTTGGTGTATCTGTGATGCATCGTGAAGGCCGGCGGCAAACGCTCTACATGTACCTGTTCATCTCTCCGTGGCTTCTCGGATTTCTGGTTTTTGCTCTGTATCCGATTTTAGCTTCGCTTTATTACAGCTTTACGGACTATGACATTATCCACCCGCCTAAGTTTGTCGGGCTTGCCAACTACAACGAGATGCTTCACAACGACCTGTTCTGGAAGTCCGTCGAGGTGACGCTGAAATTTACATTCATCAGTGTCCCGATTCAGCTGCTGCTAGCGCTCGGATTTGCTTTGCTGCTAAACCAGAAGCTCCCACTCCGCGGGTTCTTCCGGACGGCGATGTATTTTCCGAGTATGGTGTCGGGTGTGGCCATGTCGCTCTTGTGGTACTGGATTTTCAATCCGCAAATCGGGCTGTTTAATTACATTTTGTCCTGGTTTGGCATTCATGGTCCGGCCTGGCTGATGGACCCGGATACCGCGCTGTATGCGTTAATCATCATGACCTTCTGGACCGCAGGCTCGGGCATGATTCTTTTCCTTGCTGGTCTGCAGGGGGTTCCCGCCAGTCTGGTTGAAGCCGCCAAGCTCGATGGGGCCGGTCGGTTCCGCATTTTCCTGAACGTCACGCTGCCGATGATTTCCCCAGTGCTGCTGTTCCAGCTCATTATGGGCATCATCGATTCGTTCCAGGTGTTTACGCAAGCTTTTGTCATGACGCAGGGCGGGCCTAACTACTCCACTTGGTTTTACGTGTATAACCTGTATACCAGCGCCTTTAAAGAATACCGCGCCGGTTATTCCTCGGCTCTCGCCTGGGTGCTGCTGATCGCCGTCATGCTTTGTACCGCTATCGTCATGAAGGTGTCCAAACGTTATGTTCACTATGAAGGAGGCGGGCGCTAATGAGCAGTCTTCCGGCCACAACCACCGGTTCTGCACCCGGCGCATCTAGATCCCGTCGCAAACCGGATGCGGTGAAGATCGTCAGTTTTATTACGCTGATTATTACCACTTTTCTTATGCTGCTGCCGCTGTTCTTCATGGTCTCCACATCGCTCAAATCGCACCGGGAAATGCTGAAGTTCCCCCCTACCTTTCTGCCGGAGGCCTGGAGCTTTAGCAACTATAAGGAAATTTTCGACACGCTGCAGTTTGCCACCCTATACAAAAACAGCTTGATCATTGCCATCGTTACCGTATTCGGCACCCTGCTCTCCTCGGCGCTTGTCGCCTACGGCTTCGCCAGATACAAGGGCAAAGGCAATAGCTTCTGGTTCATGCTCCTGCTGAGCACGATGATGCTGCCTTATCCGGCGATAATGGTTCCGCAGTTCGTGCTGTTCTCCAAGCTGCAGTGGATCGACACCTTCCTGCCGCTGATTGTGCCGTCCTTTTTCGGATCGGCATACAATATCTTTTTGCTGCGCCAGTTCTTCTCCACGCTGCCCGAGGAGCTGTTCGACGCCGGACGTATCGACGGCTGCAGCGAGGTGCGCATGTGGTACAAAATTGCCCTGCCACTTTCGGGTCCGGCACTCGCAACCGTTGCGATTTTTGCTTTCATATACAGCTGGAATGACCTGCTGACACCCGTGCTCTACTTAAGCTCTTCCGATCTGTTTACGCTCCCGGTCGGCATGGCCTCCCTCACCTCGTCGCGGTTCCGCATTCCGCCGTGGCATTTGCTGATGGTGGCGTCCGTGCTTGCGATGGTGCCGATCGTCACGCTGTTTGCCGTAGCTCAGAAGCAGTTCGTAGAAGGCATTGTACTTACAGGCATCAAGTCATAACCTGCCGCTAATCAGAAGCGGCCCAAAGTTCAATTTTTGAATTTAAGGAGGAAATGGCTTTATGAGAAAAAGCAGTAAAAAGCGAGGTTTTACCGCACTACTCAGTACGATCCTGTTGGTAGCAATGGTGATGTCCGGCTGCAGCGGCGGCAAATCGGCCGGCGATGTTGCCCCTGGCGCAGGTGGTAATAACGGCGGCGGAAAGTCCGAACAGGTCACGATCACGCACTACACCATTGATTCTCCCGACCGGACATTTATCGAGCAGTTAATCCCGGAATTTGAAAAAGCGCATCCGAACATTAAGGTTAAAGTGGAAAAAGCTCCTTACGAGCAGTTTGATAGCAAGCTGCAAACGCTCATCGCCGGCGGCAATTCGCCCGATGTGACGAGCCACTACGGCTATGGCGGTTTTGCCGAGTACTACAACAAAGGCATGCTGCTCGATTTAACCGACTTGATGAAGGAGGAAAACTTCAACGCCGCCGACTACAGCATTCCTGATCATCTGATGAACATTTACAAGGTCAAGGACAGAACGTACGGCATTCCGGTCAACATGTACGTGACGCTGATGCTGTACAACAAGGACATGTTCGACGCCGCCAAGCTTCCCTACCCGCCAAGCGATTATGAAGACAAGAGCTGGACATTCGACAAAATGGTCGAGAATGCGAAGAAGCTGACGGTCGTCTCCAAGGACATTGCCAAAACGCAATACGGCGTGGATTTTACTTGGGCCGAGCGCGATATGCGGCCGCTGTACTTTGGGGCGGAGCCATACTCTGAGGATACCTGGACGAACGGCGGCGTCCCTTCCGAAACGCACTTTGATTCGCCGGAAGTTATCGCAGCTTACAACAAGCTGTTTGACCTGGTGTTCAAGGATAAGGTGTCCCCGACCTCCGAATGGAGCAAAAGCGTAGCCGGTCAAAATGGCGACCCGTTCGTCGCAGGCAAAATCGGCATGTCTGTCGGCGGCTCCTGGAACCTGGCCGGCGCGAACGATTTTCCATTTAAGGTCGGCGTGGCTGCAGTGCCGTGGGGCGGCAACGACAAAGTCCGCAGCACGCTGTTCGTGGACCCGCTGATGATTTTGAAGGACTCCAAGCACCCGAAGGAAGCTTTTGAATGGATTAAATATTTGCTCACCGATGAGGTTCAGGAGAAATCGATTGATCTGAGCGGTGGCAATCCGCCGGTCAATACCAAAGCAGCCGAAGTGTATTACAAGCATTTTGAAGGCATCAATCCGGAGGATGTGAAGAAGGTATACGAGGGCGCAACGAAATACGGTTTTGAGTCCTATAACCACCTGATCACAAACTACTCGCAGATCAACGATATGTTCATTAACGAAATGCAGCCGATCGAGACAGGGCACAAAACGGTAGCGGAAGTCATGCCGACCATTCAGAAGAAGGTCACCGAAATTTTGCAGCGGAAGTAATCGAAAACTTCATATGTTTAGCGGACAGCACACCGTGCCTGATATACTTAGGAAAAGAAATTCAGGCGCGGAAAATCTGCCGCAAGGAGAAATTGAGATGAAGGTAAGCATTTTTGATGTAGCTAAAAAATCCGGGTTATCCGTCGTAACGGTCTCCCGGGTATTAAACGGCGCGGAAAGCGTACGCGAAAAAAATCGGCAAAAGGTGCTCGAGGCCATGAAAGAGCTCGATTATCGGCCGAATGCGGCAGCCCGCAGCCTCGCGCGGGGTAAGACGGGAATTATCGGCGTCATTGTGACGACGCTGCAGGATTCTTTTTTTGACGCGGTGGTGAAGGAACTGAATGAGGTGTTAGCCCTGCACGGTTATTATCTGGCTATCTCGGTTTCTACTGGCATCGGTTCTGATGAGAATCATTACTTGATTCAGGAGGATCGCGTGGACGGGCTGATTCTGCTCTCCCCGATCGAGGAGGACAATTTCATTGTAGAGCTGAAGCGTCGCTCCATCCCCTACGTGCTGATCGACAATCAGAAGCCGGAAAATGACGCCTACTCCGTCACCATCGACAACTATCACGGCGGATACGCAGCCACCAAGCACCTGCTGGACCTCGGGTACACCTCGCTCGCCCATCTTTGCGGACAAGAGATGTTCCGCAGTACGCGGGAGCGCCGGAGTGGATTTATGCAGGCTTTACAGGAAAAGGGGCTCGAGCCGTTTGAAATTGTGCACGGAGATTTTGGAATTGGGTTCGGGTACGACACATGTCAACGTTGGCTTCATGAAGGCAAGCTGCCTGACGCCGTATTCGCCGGTGACGACAATATTGCTCTAGGCGTCCTCAACGCCCTAATGGAAGCCGGCGTATCTGTACCGAAGCAGGTGGCTATCGTCGGTTATGACGATCACTATATCGCTTCGCAGCTCCGGCCTCCATTGACGACGGTCCGCCAGCCGGCCGACAAAATTGCGCTAGCCGCTGCGGATATGCTGCTCAAGCGCATCGACGGACGTATGAAACGCGGCTCCAGCCAGCGGTTTGATCCGGAGCTGATCATACGGGAAACTACCGCTAACAAGGAGTGACGACTATTGGCTTACTACATGGGGATCGACGCGGGCGGCACCAAAACCTATGCCCTGGTGACCGATGAATACGGCAATGTGCTCGGCAAAGGCCATAGCGGCAACGGAAATCACCAGATGGGTGTGGCCAGGGCCGAGGCTAGCATTCGCGAAGCGGCTTATATGGCTTTAGACGAGGCTGGACTCCGCATGGGGGACCTCCGTCACGCCTATTTGGGGCTTGCCGGAGCCGACCGCGAGGCGGATTACCGCATTCTCCATCCGCTGGTGCAGCGGGTTGGATTTACGTCATATACGATCAATTGCGATACGATGATCGGACTAAGAGCAGGCACAAACCGCCCCTATGGCGTGGCCTTGATTTGCGGCACCGGCACGAACGCCGCGGGGCGCAACCCGCAAGGCAAACATGTGCAAATCGGCGGTTTTGATTACATGTACGGGGATTTTGGCGGCGGTGGTGCGCTGAGCGTGGAGGTTTTTCGCTCTGTCGTTCGGGCCTGGGAGGGCCGGGAACAGCCAACCCTACTGACCGAAAAGTTGCTGAGACTGCTGGGATATGAACGAGTCGCCGACATGTACGAAGAGTTTCTGGACCTGGGCAAGCATGTGCCCGTCGATGCCGCGAGGCTGCTGTTCTCGGCGGCTGCGGAAAATGACGCGGTTGCGGTGGAAATTTTGCACAGGCAAGGCGTGGAATTGGGGAAATCTGCGGTTGCGGTCATTCGCAAGCTCGGAATGGAAACGGAGACGTTCGACGTCGTGCTCGCCGGCAGCTTGCTAACCCGCGGGGATCGCGGCTGGATTCGGGGGCCGATTGAGCAAGCAGTCCGGGCGATTGCGCCGGGTGCTTCGATCGTTACGTTAACTACCGAACCTGTGGTCGGCGCAGTTTGGGCTGCTTTAGAAGTAGATGGACTTGAGATAGATCAAGGAATTTATGCAAAAATGGTGAATTACCGTGAGTTTGCTGATATCAAGATAACGACAAGACAGGAGTGATTGATCTTGGCAGAACCTAAGCAAGGATTAAAGATCGCCGTGATCGGCGGTGGATCTTCTTATACACCGGAATTGGTAGAGGGCTTCATTCTTCACTATCATGAGCTGCCTGTTCGCGAGCTTTGGCTCGTCGATATTGAACCTGGGCTGCGCAAGCTGAACATCGTCGGCAGCCTGGCGCAACGCATGGTAGAAAAATCCGGGCTGCCGATCAAGGTTTATTTGACGACCGACCGCCGAAAAGCGATTGAAGGCGCCGATTTCGTGAGCACGCAAATACGGGTCGGCATGCTGGACGCCCGCGCCCGCGACGAGTCCATCCCGCCGAAATACGGCGTCATCGGACAGGAAACGACCGGCCCCGGCGGTATGATGAAGGCGCTGCGGACAATCCCGGTGCTGCTCGATATTTGCCGGGATATCGAGGAACTCGCTCCGAATGCCTGGATGCTGAATTTCACCAATCCGGCAGGCATGGTGACGGAAGCCGTACTGAAATACTCCAAGGTAAAAAGCATTGGCCTTTGCAATGCCCCCATCGGGCTACTTAAACAGGTATCATCCAAGTATGACGTTGCCCCGGACCGCATTTACGCGGAATTCGTCGGCCTCAATCACCTGCACTGGATTACGCGGATCGACGTTGAAGGCGAAGACAAGCTGGATGAGATGCTGGCGGACACAGCTGGCTATAGCGCCAAGAACGTACCGGCCAATGAATGGAATCCTGAATTTTTGCGCTCCCTGCACGCCTTGCCTTCCTATTACTTGAAGTACTATTACATGACCGATGCGATGCTCGAAGAGCAACTGGGTTCCCTGAAACAGGGCAAAAACCGCGCCGAGGTCGTCAAGCAAGTCGAAGAGGAACTGTTCGAGCTCTACGGCAATCCCGAGCTGAAGGAGAAGCCGAAGCAGCTTGAGCAGCGCGGCGGCGCCTATTACTCGGAGGCGGCGGTCAACCTGATGCGCTCGCTCTATAACGGGACGAACGACATCCAGACCCTGAATGTCGCCAACCGCGGCATCATCGATTTCCTGCCGGACGATGCCAGCATCGAGGTCAACTGCGTCGTAACCAAGAACGGTCCGCTCCCGCTGCCGCTCACGAAAGTACCGCCGATGGCCAAAGGACTCATTCATGCCGTGAAAACGTACGAGTCGCTCGCCATCGATGCTGCCGTCATCGGCGACCGTGACTTGGCTTTGCAAGCGATGGTCCACCACCCGCTCGTCCCTTCGGTAGACGTTGCGGTCCGCATGCTGGACGAAATGCTTGAAGCGAACAAGGCGTATCTGCCTAACTTTTTCCATAAGGCATAATTATATAGAAAGGACCCAGCAGTGATTTGAAACCCACCGCTAGGTCCTTTTTCTATGCCACATTGTATCTGCCGCAGGGCGACGCATAGCCTTGGCCTCGCTGCTCCAACAACTCGCACCTAGGCGCCTACCCCACCAGTCCTCCGCATCCAGACATCTATACCATTCATCCGCACCATACGGCAACTAAATGCAAAAAGTGCAGCTATTTTCCCGATTATTTGCAGTTTCCCGATTTTAATTGTAAAAAGTGCAGCTAAAAACAGCCCAGATCGTGTCTCCCCGCCTACTAGCCTCATTTAAATGTACTTTTTGCAGCTATTTTCTCTAAATCGCGGGTTGATCGGATTTTAAATGTACAAAATACAATTAATTGCTAAGGCCGGGGCTTCCGAGGCTTCCGGACCTACCGGTGCTTGTCAATGCTTAGCCAGTACTGCGGCTTTACCGGGGACTCACTACGCCCAACAGCATCCGCACCATAGCTGCGGACTACGCCCCGCCCGCGCAATTACCGCTCGCTCAGCACATCCCACGGAGTGGGCCGATCATAATACGTCTCGCAAAGCTTGAACTCGCTGTCCTTGTAGAAGCAACCGCGGTCCTCCATCGAACTGCGCACGGACATTTTAGCCAGATCGAGCATGTTGTGCTCCCGGCTGAGATGAGCCAGATACGTCCGCTTCAAGCGCCCGTTCAGCAGCTCGCTCATCAACTCGCCCGTCGCCTCATTGGACAAGTGACCCAAATCGCCGAGAATCCGCCGCTTGATGTTCCATGGATAACGGCCCATGCGCAGCATCTCGATGTCATGGTTCGCTTCAAGCACCAGCACGTCCGAATCGCAGATCGCTTCCTTGACCTTGTCGCTCGCATATCCGAGGTCTGTGCAAACGCTCAGCTTTTCTTTCCCATCGTAGAAGCAGTATCCTACCGGCTCCGCCGCATCATGTGATATCGCAAAAGATTCCACCCGCAGAGACCCGAAATCTCGCGTCTCCCCGGTCCCCAGCACCAGCCGATTCCCGTCTGGAATCGTGCCGACCGCCTTCTCCATGGCAGCCCAGGTATTCTCATTCGCATAGACTGGAATATTGTATTTCCGGGCCACTGCGCCAATCCCTTTAATATGATCGGAGTGTTCATGCGTCACCAGAATGCCGCTTATCTCCTGTGCGCTGACACCGCGCTCCATCAGCAGCTCATCGATCCGCTTGGCGCTGAGGCCCGCATCGATCATCAGCATGACTTCGCCGTTGGCGACAACCGTCGCATTCCCTGTCGAACCACTCGACAGCACTGAAAATCGCATTCCCATTTCTCCCTTTACTCCTTTGCTTTCTCTGTGTTCGGACTAATAACGTCGCCGTTAATCCCCTGTACATAATACTCCTTCCCGCTCTCCAGCATAAACCGCCAAGCCGGAGCGGCCGGCAGATGGGCGTCGGAATCAAACACTTCGCCGTAATAGCCCAGCTCAACCTCCGTAACGACGGAACCGACCGGCAGGAAATTCTCAATCAGGTTGCCCAGCGCCTTGGAGGCGGATAGCACCCGCTGAGGCTTCTCCTGCTGAAGTTGACTAACCTCGATCGCCTGGAGGCGGTAGGAAATAATCTTCTGATTGCTGTTGTACAGCCTAAGATCAATTTTAAAGAGCGGCCATTTCCCGTCGACCAGCGGGTGCAGAACGAATACGCTCGAACTGCTGGCCGCCTCGTCATAGCGGTAATTTCCGATGTCCGGCAGACTCGTTTTCAAGGCGCTGGCAAGATCGCGCGGTGCAAATATCAGCTTACTATCGACCGTTGTCTGCAGATTGATCATTTTGCCGCCTTGTTCCCCATTAACGATCCGGTAGGCGATCTTCGGCAGCTCCGGCGTGTCGCTTGGAATTTTGGCGAGCACCCGAATCTGTTTGTCATCCATCGCTTTTTGAATATTATTTTCGAGGGAGGCGATGTCTAAATTGGAGTCCACCTGCTCCCGCAAATCGTTCCAGAGCTGATAGCCGAGCACCAGGTTCAGCAGTAAAAAAGCATAGATCAGCACGTTTTTTACCCGTCCCCAATCCATCATCCCAACCTCCCTTCGAGATTTGACTTCACAACTCCGCTTCTCCTAAATAAGTCGAACTATTGATTGTGCGTATAGAGGCAGACGGGTGAAATGTTCTTACGATCGCTGTTGTTCCCGGATTTCTATGAATAAACTAAGTTCATACTATGGTAGAAATCCAGGAACAAAGGCGAACGCTTCGCTTCTTCAGAATCATTTCTCCTAGGTTCAATATTCTAAAATGTGTATGGTTTAGAATATTGAACCCTCTTGCCTTTGTTCCGCTCTTTCTTTAGTTCAACTTATATAGCTGGCATACAGCTACGGTCAATTCAGCACCCTTGTCGCCCCATTTTCGAGCTCGGCGATCCACATCGGTTTAAGCAAAATGCCTCCACGCACTTGGGTAGGCAGGTAGGCGGGATACAAATTGGCGATACCCGATTCCGCCTTCAGCCGCTTGATTTGCTCCCGCAGCTCCTTGCCGCCCGGCAGGGAAACTACTTCCTTCTTCCATGTGCCCCCTGATCCGTAAATCAGGGACCGCTCATACCCGGTAATCGTCCCCTGGCGCATTTCCAGCGTAATCATGCCGTAATGGAAGGTGGACAAATCTATCACCGGAAAAGCTCCGAACTGCCCCGTGCCAAAATATTGCTGAAAAGCAACCCGATGACGATCCTCATCCATCCCGTCGCTGCGGCTCAGCCGGTATTTCCCGTTCCAGCCGCCGTGCTGGTTGACGAAGTCAACGGCGGACAGCACGTTTTTGCTCGGACTGTTCTCCCCGGCTGAAGGCGCGGCCGGATCGGTATAATTGATCCAATTGCGGTCCTGCTTCACCTGGAGACTCCGCTTACTGTCCGTATAAATCTCCGAGCCGTCTTTTTCCCGAATATAACGAGTAATGCTTGGGTCAAAAAACAAGCTGCGCTGCATCTGTTCAATGGTGTAAACATCAATATTCAGGCCTGTTTCTACGATATCGATCGACTGTTCGGGAACGTAATACCCGTTCTCCAGCGTGTACGGCACCCAATCCTTGCCGAAGTCCACTTGCTGCTGCACGTCCTGCACTGTAAGGTCCGCTTTGGTCGCCTCGTAGACGACATCGCCTTGCGAGCTGAAGAAAAATACGCGCACCTGGTCCTGCGGCCCGGCATTGTAAATGAGCAGCCGGTTGACATTTTCCCCTTCAAACAGCGGATCCGGCTTAATCTGCATCACCTTTTGCAGCAAAGCCACCGGAACGCCACCGCCGAATTGCAGCTCGATCCCGATATGGTTGCTGCGAATGTCGGCCCAATCGATATTTTTGATGCTGTTGCGCTGAAATCCGTCAAACTGGCGGCCCTTCAGCCGTGAATATATCAAATTATAGAACGTCGAATCAGGGTAAAAAACCGTATGCCGCTCCTTGCCCAAATGAATCGCTATCTGCGCCGGGAAAAGCAGCTTATCGGCTTCCACGGTAGTCCCCATATTTTCCGTGCGGACATAATCGCTTTCCGTTTTGACGACAGGATCACTGCCCGGCAGCTGATAGATCAAAAAATAGCTTTGTACCAGACTGCATACGACCAGCAAGGCCAGTGTCAGCGATTTGATTCTCTCCTTCACATCGCCTCGCCTCCTTGGTTGGTCATCGGTATAGTAAATGTAACCTTCGTTCCTTTGCCAAATTCCGACTGCAGAGAGATGGTTCCGCCGTGTGCTTTAACAATTTCCCGGGCAATCGACAGGCCGAGGCCTGTCCCGCCCATATTCCGTGAACGCGCCTTATCTACGCGGTAAAATCTTTCGAAAATGCGGTCCAAATCCTTCTTCGGAATACCAATCCCGTTGTCCTGAACCGATATGGCAAGCTGTCCGTCCTCACTAATGCGTGCCTCAATAGAGATAGCTCCGCCCTCCGGTGTGTATTTCATCGCATTGGAAATAAGGTTGTCCAGCACCTGATCGATCTGATCCCGGTCAAGCCAAGCCGTCTCCACGCCACTTCCGATAAAAATTGTCGGTTTGATATCTTTCTCCCGCATTTGGAATGAAAAACGGTCCGCTACCTCCTCCAGCATCTCCATCACGCTGGTCGGCTGCTTGCGCAGCAGCGCTTCCTTGGAATCCAGCCGCGACAGGTGCAGCAAATCCGTCACGAGGCGAATCATCCGCTCGGTCTGGTTCTGAATGACAGAGGTGAACCGCGGCCCAAGCTCAGGGTCCTGCAGCGCTCCGTCCTCGAGCGCCTCCGTATAACTCTTGATCGTCGTCAACGGCGTCCGCAGCTCATGCGATACATTCGCTACGAATTCGCGGCGCGATGCCTCCAGCTTTTCCTGCTCCGTAACGTCCTGGAGAACGGCTATAGTTCCAATGATTCCGAATTCCCGCCGGTGAATCGGCGTAAACGTCACACGAATGAGAAACTCGTTGCCGTCCGGCGTGCCGTTTTTAATAATCATCGAGTGCATCATACCATGCTCCAGCACATCGCGCTCCTCCGGAGGCAAATGCAGCAGTGACATAATGTCTACACCTTCAACGTTTTCATGCCCGTCCTCCACTTGCAGCATCTCTCCGGCCCGCCGATTCATCAAAATAACCTTCCCGGTCTCATCCGTGGCAATGACCCCGTCGCTCATGTTCGTCAAAATGGAAGCGAGCTTCTCCTTTTCCTCCTCGTTTTGCGCGAGTGCGTCCCGCAACCGGCTTGTCATATAGTTAAACGCTTTGCTGAGCTGCCCGATTTCATCATTGCCGAGCATCGGCATCTTCTGCTGAAATTCCCCTTCCGCCACCGCCGTAGCCCGCCGCGTTAACTCCTTGATCGGAGACGTAATCGCATGGGCCAGAATGACGCCGAGTACCGCGGTTAGTGCGAGGGCCAGGAACATCCCGGAGATGAAAATATTGTTCACCCGTTCCATCGTGCTGTACAAATCGCTCATCGAAGCCGCGATGTAGATCGCGCCGACAATTTTGCCTCCGCTGATGACCGGTTTGGCTACAACCTTCTTGCGGACATTGTCCTCATCGATGATGTACTCCTCGTTGTCGCGGATGCCCTGCAGCGCCCGGCTGACCACGGTTTGCATGTTCTTGGTCCCTACATAGTCCGCATGCGAAGGCTTGGACGTCGTCAGCACCTTCCCGCTCGCATCCAGCACCTGAATCTCTGCACCGTTCATGTTAAACAGGTTGTTAACCAGCACGCGCAGGTTCTCCATCGATTCATCCGCCGATTCCCCGGTCGCACCCAGGTTCTGCGCCGCCAGTACGGATAGCAGCTCCGCCCGCTCCTGCAGCTCTTTAGTGAAGTTGCTGGTCAATGAGGTTTTCATGGCGCTGACAAAATAGACCCCGATCAATTGCATCGCGATCAGAATGAGCAGCACATAAATGATGATCAGCTTGACCTGGATCGTGCGAAAGAAGGAAGACAGCCGATTCATCCTAGAAGCCACCCGCCTTGGGACTCCGCATCATGTATCCGAGTCCCCTCCGTGTCAGTATATAATCCGGCTTGCTCGGATCATTTTCGATCTTTTCCCGCAGCCGCCGAATCGTCACATCGACCGTGCGCACGTCGCCGAAATATTCGAAGCCCCATACCGCCTGCAGCAGGTGCTCTCGGGTCATCACCTTTCCGGCGTTCTTCACCAAATAATGCACGAGCTCGAACTCCCGATGAGTCAAATCCAGAGGCTCGCCATTTTTGTAGACGGTATACATATCTGTATCTATGAACAACTCAAACAGGGTAATACCCTGTTTCACTTCCGTCCCTTCACTGGCAGTCGGCTTCTGTTGCCGACGCATTTGCGCCTTAACCCTTGCCAGCAGTTCCCTCGTGCTGAACGGCTTGGTGACATAATCGTCCGCGCCAAGCTCCAGCCCCAGCACCTTGTCGATCTCTCCGTCCTTAGCCGTCAGCATAATAATCGGAGTTTCCAGCTTCGCCCGAACCTCCCTGCATACATCCATGCCGTCTTTGCCTGGCAGCATGAGATCAAGCAATATCAAATCCGGCTGCTCGGAGAAGGCCAACTCGACTGCCGCAATCCCGTCAAAGGCCAGAATCACCTCGTAGCCCTCTTTTTCCAAATTGAATTTCAAAATATCTGCAATGGGCTTCTCATCATCCACCACTAGAATTTTTCCTTGCATGATTTCGACTCACCCCAACTATTCCGCCTTGGCCTATCTTTCTCTATCTTATCATACCTGAAGCCGGGTCATCTATCGATGGGTAACAATACCCGCAGGCTCAGGTACAGGGAAATGGAGGTAAGGTGGGAGAGCTATAGATTATGCCGATTTTGATTGGACCCGAGGGAAAATGTTGGATGGGTTTGGGGTTTGCTGTTAATCTATGTATGATGAGCTGGATAGCTTTAAAAAAGCATGTGCGACTATGTTATTTTGCGAGACTACTAAAGGAGGAACTCCAGCCTATGACCACGATGCTGATCGTAGACGATGATCCTAATATTCGTGAACTGATTTGTTTATATTTGTCCAAGGAAGGCTTTGAGACGATTCAGGCCGATCACGGCGCCGCCGCACTGGAATGGATGGAGCGCAAAGCGGTCGATTTGGTCGTGCTCGACATCATGATGCCGGTGATGGACGGGTGGGATTTGTGCCGTGAGCTGCGGCAATTGTACCCGGATACGCCCCTCCTGATGGTGACGGCCAAGGGCGAAACCGGGCAAAAGGTGAAAGGCTTTAACCTGGGGACAGATGACTATCTCGTCAAGCCGTTCGAGCCGATCGAACTGGTCGTTCGCGTCAAAGCGCTGCTCAAGCGCTACAGAATCGCCTCCTCCCAGAGCATTCGGCTCGGGAACGTGACGCTAAACCGCAGCACCTTTAAGGTGGTCCACGATGTGGAGGAGCTCACGATTCCTCCCAAGGAATTTGAGCTCTTGTTTAAGCTCGGCAGCTATCCGGGACAAATTTTTACCCGCGAGCAGCTGATCGAGCAAATTTGGGGACCGGATTACGAGGGGGACGACCGCACGGTCGACGTACATATCAAGCGGCTCCGGGAGCGCTTCGCCGCTAAGGCCGGCACGCTGCCCTCTTTTCGCATCGAAACCGTCTATGGTCTGGGCTACCGGCTGGTGGTGACCGCATGATCAAGTCGCTCTATGTGCGAATCGTCCTGATGTTCCTCGCTGCCATTATTGTGAGCTTGGTTGCCTCCGCGATGATTACCGGATACATATACGAGAAGTCCGTACAGGAGCAAACCGAGAAGTACCTGGTCACCCTGGGGCAAAGCCTGATCCGGGTTATGGAGCGAACCGGCTTCAACGACCGGGCCTTGGTCATGAGCGATATCAAAGATTTGATCGATACCGTCAGCGTGGAAATTTACGATGAGAACCTGAACCTGGAAACGTATGGAGCCAAACCGATAGCCTCAATAGATGAGGAAAGGATCAGACGGGCACTGAAGGGAGAGGTCATTCATGGTAGCCTGGGTCATGGCGATGTGTTCGCCGGGTTAAGCTTCAAACATCAGGGGCATACCTATGCCCTGTTCCTCCAGCCCAACTCGTCCAATGAGCCGATGTATCCGACGGAGAGCATTATCCTCACGATGATCGGGATCGTTATGGTCGGGGGAAGCCTGTTTTTTATCGTCGAGGCTGCCTTCCTCATCTCTCCGCTGCGTAAAATGACGGAAGCGACCCGGCGCATGGCCAAAGGGGATTTCAATGCCAACTTGAAAGTGCGCCGCAAAGATGAACTGGGAGTGCTGGTGAGAAGCTTTGATGAAATGAGGCAGCAGCTCCAGCAAATCGAGCAGATGCGCCAAGACTTTGTGTCCAATGTGTCGCATGAGATCCAATCTCCGCTAACGTCTATCCGTGGGTTCGCCAGAGCGCTGAAGGAAGACGGGGCTGTGGACCCTAAAGATCGGGAGCGGTACCTCGATATCATCATTGCGGAGAGCGAGCGTATGTCCAGAATGAGCGATAACCTGCTAAAGCTGGCATCGCTGGAGTCGGAGCATCATCCCTTCCATCCCGAAACGTTCCGGATCGACGAGCAAATCAGGCAGACGGCCGTCGCATTTGAGCCGCAGTGGTCGGCAAAGAGCCTGATCGTTGATTTGCAGCTCCCCATCGTAAAAATAACCGGTGATCGCGACCAGCTCGGTCAAGTCTGGACCAATCTGCTTGGAAACAGCATTCGCTTTACACCTGACGGCGGCCAAATCACGATTTCGATTCACCAGGAGGTGGATCACGTGGTCGTAAAGTTCCAGGATACGGGAATCGGCATTTCCGCTGAGGATCAGAGCCATATCTTTGAAAGATTTTATAAAGCCGACCGATCCCGCAGCCGAATACAGGGCGGAAACGGATTAGGCCTGGCCATCGTCAAAAGAATTGTCGACCTGCACCATGGGAATATCGCGATTTGCAGCGAGGTCGGCCGCGGGACGGAAATCACCGTAACCCTCCCCTATCACAGCTTCAAGCCGTAAGCTCCCTCTTATACATTCATATTGAGTTCACATTTATTCGGTAGTCTCTCCTTCAGATAGGAGGATTGCCATGAACAAATTGACCAGCTTTTCGATGAAAAATACAGGCGCCCTGATCATCATGATCATCATGCTGTTCGGCGGGGGCCTGTATGCGGCTGGGAACCTGAAAACCGAAGTCATGCCGGACATCTCCGTCCCCATCGTGTTCATTACGGCCCAGTATCCGGGGTCGCCGAGTGATGTCATGGAACAGGTGACTAAGCCGCTGGAGCAAAAAATCGCGGGTGTGGATGGAGTCACGTCCATCACCTCCACCTCAAGCGACAATTTCGCCACGATTATCGTCAACCTGAGGGAAGGCTCCGATCCCGAGAAGAAGAAGCTCGACATCGACAGCCTGCTCAAGGAGGTCGACCTTCCCGCCTCGGCCGGGGTGCCCAAGGTTGCAACGATCGGTTTCGCCTCCACACCAGCCTATTATTTTGCCCTTTCAGCCACGAACGGAATGAGCCAAACCGAACTTGACCAAAAGTTCGCGAGCGAAATCAAGCCGGGACTGCAATCGATCCCCAGCTTCGACCATATGGACGAAATCGGTGCGCGTAAGACGACGCTCAGCATTAAGCTGGATGCCGGGAAGCTGAATACGTTCGGGCTTTCGCCCGGGCAAGTATCCAGCCAGCTCCGCCAGAGCATCACCTCCTTACCGGCAGGTGCCGTCGAACTGGACGGCAACTCGCTGATGGCGAGAGTCAAGAGCGGCACCAACAGCCTGTACTCCCTGGAAAATCTCGACCTGCTGACCGCGCAGGGGAACCGGGTCCGGTTGAACCAGCTTGGCAAGATCGAATCGATTTCCGAATCGGGCTTCGTCGCTCGTCTGGACGGGAAACCGGCAATCGGCATTCAGCTGTATAAAACGAGCGGAGCCAATGCCGTGGATTTTTCAGGTAAAGTTGAAGCCCTGATTCATAAATGGCAGGAACAAATACCGAATATCAGCTTTAAAACGGTCTATGACACCTCGGTTCAAGTCAGTACCTCCATTTCGGGCATGCTTCATGAGGGCCTTACCGGAGCGCTGCTCGCGGCGCTTACGATACTGCTGTTTCTTCGGAACATGCGAATGACGCTGATCGTCCTTATTTCGATTCCGCTTTCGATTCTCATCACGCTGCTCGTGATGAATTACCTGGGCATCTCGCTGAACATTTTGACGCTCGGCGGCATGTTCATAGCGATCGGGCGAGTCGTGGACGACAGTATCGTCGTCATCGAAAACATTTACTCGCACCTTCAAAAGGCGCAGGAGCGCGGCGAGTCCGTCATTAAGCTGGCCACCCGCGAGGTTTCGGCCGCGATTACGTCCTCCACCCTCACTACCGTCGGCGTGTTCGCCCCGCTCGGCATGGTCAGCGGCATTGCCGGACAGCTTTTCCGCCCGTTTGCCATCACGCTGGCTTGCGCGATGCTCGCTTCCCTGCTCGTTGCGCTCACCGTCATTCCGATGCTGGCGAAGCTGCTCGTACTGCGAGGGGGCAAAATCAAACCTGCGGAAGCCGAGTCCAGCCGCTTGGCAGGTCGCTACCGCCGGGTTATGGAGTGGACGCTGCATCATCGCATCATAACCCTGCTTGCCGCCGGAGGCTTATTCATCATGTCCATCGTCGGTACCGTCCCATTTCTGTCGATCACGTTGGTACCGGAGGAAGAACCTCCCCGCCAGTTTTACTATGTCGTGCAAATGCCGTACGAAACTTCTCTGGACACGATGGATGCCAAGGTCAAAGACTTGGAGGACATTCTTCGCACCGCCAAAAATTCCAGCGGAGGAAACCAGTTCACGTTCATTGAAGCGTTGGTCGGTTATTCGGAAGACTCCAAGGAGCCGACACCCTATAGAGCGCAAATCTTCACGGAGGTCAGCGAAGGCAGCGATGTGAAGCAGATCCGCGATCAGTATAAAAACCGGCTGCTCGCCGAGCTCCCGGGTGGATCGGAGCTGGATGTCCGAACGCTGGAGGGCGGATCGACCGGTACGCCCGATTTCAAATACTCGCTGAAAGGAGACGATCTCCAGCAGCTGAAGGAAGCCTCCGTACAGATGAAGGAACGCTTGAAAGAGTTCCCGCAGCTCCGAGAAATCAAAGATACGCTGAGCGATGCCAAGAAGGAGCTTGAGATCGAGGTCGATCAAACCAAGGCCTGGCAGTATGGACTGAATGCACAGGTCGTCCAGCAAACTGTAGCCGGTTGGCTGATGAAGGACCCTATCGGCGATCTGAAGCTCGACAATACGATTTACAAAACGACGCTGGAACTGGACAAGACCGGAGTAGACTCTTTAACCAAGCTCGGGGATATCCCTTTTCAAGCGACGGATGGCAAAATCGTCTACTTGAAGGAAATCGCCAAGCTGAACAAGGTTGATGCTGCTTCCAGCATCGACCGCGACGACCAGGAGCAAGTCTTGACCCTCACCGCAAAGATCGATAGTCAGGATAAAGGCGGCGTCAGTATGCAGGTTGCACAAGCCCTTGACCAGATCGAGCTGCCAGATGGGGTGTCCCGCGAAGTCGGCGGCATCAACGAAGAGATCGGCAGCAGTTTCTCGCAGCTGTACGTCGCCATGGCGGCTGCGGTATTTATCGTCTACCTGATCATGGTTATCTCTTTCGGCAACATCAGCGCTCCATTTGCTATTCTTTTCTCACTGCCGCTTGCGGTAATCGGCGGACTAATCGGTTTGCTCGTCAGCGGGGAATCACTCAGCATTACCTCTCTGATCGGCTTCATGATGCTGATCGGGATCGTCGTCACCAATGCGATTCTGCTCATCGACCGAACGCAGCAGCTCCGCGAAGAGGGATACACCGTCAGCCACGCGCTTGTTGAAGCGGGGATGCTTCGGCTTCGCCCGATCATGATGACAGCGGTCGTAACGATGGTCGCCATGCTGCCGCTTGCGCTTGGACTAACCGAAGGCGGAGCGATCATTTCCAAAGGGATGGCGGTCGTAGTCATCGGCGGCCTGGTCTCCTCAACGATATTGACGCTGGTCGTCGTACCGGTCGTCTATGAGATGATCGAAGCGTTCAAGAGCCGAATGTCGAGACTGCTGCATAGAAAACAGCCCCCTAAAAACCTCGATGACAACAGGGAAGGAGTCGTGGAGCAATGAAACGAAGAGTTTGGATAAAACTAACACTGAGCTGCACCGTATTTGCATTGATCGCAGCTAGTCTAACCGGGTGCACAGAACCGGCGGCGGAGAAACCGCAGACGCAAACCGTGGAGCAGAAACCGTCGGTCAAGATCAGCAAGGTGGAGAAAAGAAAAATAGCCGAGCCGCAGGAAACGGTAGCCGAGGTGACTTCATCCGTACAGCGGGATGTCTTTGTTAAAGCCACCGGCGACGTGCGGAGAGCCTTGAAAAAGCGCGGCGATCACGTCAAAAAAGGCGAGCTGCTGCTTGAGCTGGACCCCGCCGATGTATTGCTGCAACAAGAGAAGGCCGAGATCGCGCTGCGTACCGCCCAGCAAAACTGGAAGGCAGGCTATGCTGCCAACCAGGACAATCCTGACGCTCAGCGACCGCTGAAGGATCAGATTAAGCTCGCGCAGCTCGATATTGAGCAGGTTGAGCGCACGCTGAATAACTATAAAGTCACCGCCCCGATCAGCGGGATTTTGACCGATTTCTCGGCCGAAACCGGAATGACGGTAACCCAAGGGACTGTCGGGAAAATTCAACAGATTGACCCCGTGAAGATAAAGGCCAACATTACCGAAGAAAACGCAAAGCTCATAAAAGGCAAAACAGACTTAGCTTTTTATGCGGCCGATCGCCCGGATCAGCTGCATACGGCCAAAATCGTTTATTTCTCCGATATGATGGATACCCAGCAAAGAACGTATACCCTTGAGCTTCAGGCCGCCAATCCGGAACGGGCCTTGAAGCCGGGAACGAAGGTGCAGCTAAGGCTGACCAATGAAGCGGAGCAAACGGTGCTTACGATCCCGACTACCTCGATTCTACGCGAGGAAAACGAGACATACGTGTATGTCTATACCGGCGGCAAGGTAGCGAAAAGAGTCATACAGCTCGGCCGCCTGAACGGCTTGTACCAGGAAGTGACGCAAGGCTTAAAGCTCGGCGAACAGGTCGTGGTGTCAGGTCAGCATCAGCTAAAGGACCAGCAAACGGTTAAGGCCGAACCCGCGGATCGGTAAAACCTAGTGGATCTTTAACGTACGCGCTCTGGCAGCACCTATCCCCCCTCTGGCAGACAACCTTAACACCAGTCTACGCGCACCTTTTCAGTGGTTAGGGATAAAGGGTGACATCGCTCCACCACGAGCAACTAAATGTAAAAAGTGCAGCTAATTAACGCGATATCCGCATTCCGACAGCTTTAATTGTAAAAAATACAGCTAAAAGCAGCCCGCATGCTGCGTGTATGTCTAACCGGCTGATTTAGTTGTACGAAATGCATTTATTGATCCTCGTTAGCGTTGTGACGTTCAAATAGCTGTATGAAATGCATTTAGATTAGCTATAAGGATGCTGGAATCGCCAGATCTGAGCAAGCCTTAGAGGAGCCTTCTACTAACAATAAAGACCTGCCCCGCAGTCTGCCGCTCGATAAGGAGCAGAAAACGCTGTAGGAGCAGGTCTATTTTTTACATGATATCAGCTTATAAGTACTTCATCGGGTTCTGTAGGCTTCCATTCTCATGGATTTCAAAGTGCAGATGGGTGCCGGTAGAACGTCCGGTGCTGCCCATGACGCCGATCTTTGTGCCTTTCTCGACGACCTGCCCCTTCTTGACGCTAATTTTGCTCAAATGCCCGTAAAGGGTTTCGTATCCGTTTTTATGATTAATGATGATACAGTTTCCATACCCGGTCTTCTCTCCGGTAAAGATAACTACCCCATCATCAGCGGCCAATATGCTTCGATTGGAGGAAACGAGATCCACGCCCTTATGCGTCCGGCCCCAGCGCTCACCATAGCTGCTGGTCATTCTCGCACTGGCTACCGGCCACGCGAACTGTCCGCTGCCCTCGCCTAAAATCACCTTCGTCCCCCTCAGGACAATCTTCGGAGCGGCTTTCTTGACAACCTCCTGGCCGAGCCATTCTTCATCGATGACTTGACCATTTTCCTTGGTAACACGATATAACATCGTCTTAAGCCCCGCTGCGCCCAGTGAGATCACCTTAGATTTACCCGCCTTCATGCTTTCGCTCTTGCGGATAATAACCTCTGGCTCCATCAGAAGCGTTTCGGACGTTCTTTCGACAGTTTTCACCGTAATGGAAGGCTGCATCGCTTTAATATTCAGGACCGTGCCGATTTGCATACTCAGTTCCTTCACCTCGGGATTGTTATGGAACAGCTCCTTCTGGGTGACATCAAAGCGGGACGCGATGGAAGAGATCGTATCGCCTTCCTGCACTTCATACGAAATGGCTTCCTCATCTCCGCGCAAAATCTTCTTCACGGCTTCATCAGTGGTCATCACCTTGTTCGGATCGGCTTTCACGTCAACTTTGGAAATATTCTCAGCAAACTGTGCGGACTCGAGGACGGTACTCGGCCCCTTCGGTTTCGCTTGCGCCGTCTGAACTCCACCCGTCTTTTTTACCTTGGCTGCCAAGCTCTGTGCGGTCTTCGGTATGTATTTACCTTTCACCTGCTTCAGAACGGCTTCCGCCGTCGCCTTGTCTTTGACGATGGCTACAACCTTACCGTTAACCCGGAGCTCCACGCCCTTCGCGTACCCGGTTAGCATTCCGTAAAGCTCGTTAAGCGTTTCGTCCGAATGAACTTCAGCTTTGTATGCCCGCTCCTGTTTTGTGGTAATGACCTCCGTATGCAGAGCCATCTCCATCTGCGGGTACTTCTCTCTATATTCCTGCTCTTTACGTTTATAAAGAGCCTGTAGTTGTGCTTCGCTGGCAATCGTGCCAATTTCCTTCCCACCCACGTATACCCGGTAGTAGGGCACCGTGTTCGCTTTTATATATTGCTGCCCGCCCAAATAGGCAGAACCGGCAAGCAGTACGGCTGCGATCGCAGCTAAGGCGATCTTGCGGGATTTCGTAGTGTAGACCAAGCTCCAATTGCCTTTGCCCTTCGTTTCCTGCTTGGACATCTCTAGATCGTTTTCCGGGCTGCCATGTTTTTTCTCCGCTTTAGAGGAGTCTTCGCGCCACAGCTGCCTATGTTTCCCCGTGAAACCTCTCATACTGATCTCCTTTTCCATCGACTCTTTTCGACTAAAAAAGGTTTCAAAATTTTAACCTTTTGTCGCCATTGTTTACTTTAACACAGCCCAATGGCGGATTTCAACTTTGTGAAGACGCTCAAATAGCCCGCGCTGAGCGCGAGCTAGAGCTAACTATTGTGCTACCAGGCTTTACGGACCCTTTTACAAATCTGTGAATGACACCGCTAACATAGGCATAATTTCTGACATTTTCACCTTATTTTTTTAAAATCCCCATGACTTTGGCATACTCAGATTTATCCAAATATTTGGATAAAATTTGCTCAATGTTAATCATTTCCGCCTCCGTCAGGCCTCCCTCGAGTGCTTCAGTTAACGTTTGCATTTCCGCCTGTGGGAGCTTGGACATTAGAATAGAGAATACCTCCTCTTTGTCCTTATCCGGCAACCCATCCTTCTTGGCCGCTAAATCGTCAGGCGTAACAATAACTTGCTGGTCCTGCCCTTGCGCTTCTTGACCAGATGCCGCATCCTGCGAAGACAGTCCGCCCATAGCCGGAACTGCGTCTTCCGGGACCGGCTCGTCCGTGCCGTTCTTTTTGCCGGAGCCGCCCTCTTGGGTTGCTCCCCCCGTGTTCGCCGAATCCGTTCCACCTGATCCACCGCCTACAATCCCTTGGGAATCATGCTTGCCGACATTTTCGGATCCGGGCGTACTGTCCGCTGTCTTGTTGGCATTGGCATCATGCTGTGCGGAATTGACATCCTTTCCCGGAACAGGTGAATCCTTCACTCCCTTTCCCCCAAAACCAAGCATTCCTTTCATCATATCACCGATGCTAGGGCTTGATTCGGGTACAGGAATGTTATAACTGCCCAATAAAGATTGAATATACGAATTCACGACATATCCTGTCGTCAGTACAGTCAGCAGACTTACAGCCAGTATAGTCGCGCAAAGCCTCAATAACCAGCCGATCCATTTCATGAAATCTTCCTCCTTCTGCCTATCACCGAATTGTTGTCGGATGCTAGTCTCTCTATTTCCAGTATGGACGGCAGAAGGAGAATTCAACCTCATAACCTGTAGGAAAATCCCTTGAAAGAAATAAAATTTACTAGATTTTATAACTGTTTCATCTATTTTGAGATGATAAGTGCTTAGTCCGTTTCCACGGGGACCGATGATACCGGGAGCGCCGACTTCTTGATATAGCGGCGGTCGCTGAACAATGCCAGTGGAATCCCGATAAGAAGCAGCCAGCAGGAGAACACGAATGTATGGCTAAAAGAACGGGCAGCTGCATCCCGATAATCGGTGACGATTCCGGGCAGGATTCGGCGAATCTCCGCCGTTTGTCGATCCATAGCGGCTTTTGCTTGGGCCTGCTGGGCTTTAGGCAGCTTCGACAACGCGAGCTGCGTCTCCTTCGCCATCGTGGCCGAGACTTGCTTCATCAAGCCATCTGAGGATGCCGATGAGAGCGATGACGATTTGGTGTTCATCTTTTCCGTCATCGTGACGAGCTGATGTTTAACCGAAGATGTTAGCACCGCGTTTGTCTGAATGGTTTTCGCCATATCCTCACGAGCCCGATCCATTTGCCCCGTGATTTGCGTTTGCAGCACCGTAACGATGATAGCTACGCCAAGCACACTACCCAGCGCCTTCGTCATGTTGACGATCCCTGAGGAAATCCCGACCTTCTCTTCCGGCACATTGCGAATCGTCGAAGCCATAACCGGAGCCATCGTCATTCCGAGTGCCAAACCGGCCAATGCTAGTTTCGGAATAACATCCATCGTAGTTGATCCTGCAGTTAAGCGGCTAAGCCAGAAATTCGCTGTTATAAAAAGAGCGATACCCCCCGCGGCGAACCAGCGGGCTCCGAATTTATTGGACAACGGCCCCGAGATGACCGAAGTGACCATGGAGGACAGCGCAAATACGGAAAGAATGAGCCCCGCTTTGAGCTCGGTCATGCCAAGAATGCGAGTCAAGTAAAATGAGGTTAGAAAAGACATCGTCGTAAGTCCTGCGCCAATGACAAACAAGGTCAGCGCCGCTCCGCTAAACGGTTTGATTTTTAGCAAGGACAAGGGCAGCATAGGCTCTTTGCCCCGCCGCTCCACCAGGAAGAATACAAGGCTAAGCACTACGCCTCCAGCCAGAAGCAGCATAATCGCAGGCGATCCCCATCCGTAATCGTTCGCTTTGATTAGCGCATAGGTGAAGCAGAACATGGCTCCGGTAATGGTGACCGTTCCGGCATAATCGATCTTTTTACCGGATGTCGGATCGTACGATTCCTTAATGAGGAACAACGTTAGCACAATGCTGATGATGCCCAGTGGGACATTTACGAAAAAAATCCATTGCCAATTTAACTGTTCCGTTAAAATGCCGCCCAGCGCAGGTCCGCTGGCAGCAGCAAGGCCCGATATCGCTCCCCATGCGCCGATGATCGTTCCGTGCATCTCCTTCGGAAACAGCTCGGTGGCCAGCGGTACGGTGACCGGTACAATAATGGCCCCTGCTAGGCCTTGGCAGATTCTTAGGGCGATCAGGACCTCCATAGACGTAGCAAATCCGGCTAACAGTGAGGTCATCGTGAATAGGAACAGCCCAATCAGGAACACTTTTTTCCGGCCAAATTGGTCAGCGAGCCGCGAGGACGTTAGTATAAACACCGCGAAGGCGAGATTATATCCATTCATAATCCAGGAGACCTGTCCGACATCCCCTCCAAAATGCCGACTAATCTCAGGCAAAGCTACGTTAACAATCGTCGCATCCAGCAAAGCCATAAAGAAGCCAATGATGACGGCGGTAAATGCTAATGTACGATAAAGCCGAATACTCATCTTCTCCACTTCCTTTTTCTCTAAATATGAACCATAGTTCACATTGCAAGTATATGAACTTTAGTTCAGTTTTGTCAACGATAAAATTGAACTTTGGTTCAATTTCATTTGACGTCTAGAGCATTGTTTCTTACAATCGAATTAAAGGAGCGGTTCAAGTGGACGAAGATAACAGTAAAGATAAAGTAAGACGGCCTCGACAAAGCCGGAGCATCAAAACAAAACAATCGATACTCAAAGCTGCTATGGAGCTTTTTTCGCAAAAGGGTTACCATAAAACGAATACTAAGGAAATTGCCGCATTGGCCGGTGTATCTACGGGGAGCTTTTATTCCTATTACGTGGATAAACGGGCGGTATTTCTCGATGCGCTGAAGCTTTATCACCAGGAGTTCAATGATCGGCTGATCCCTTCACTTGGAGCTATGAAGCTGAAGGAAGGCAATAGGGTTGAGCTCATTTCCCATTTTATTGACAGCCTGGTTGACGCTCATGAAGTATTCACGGAGTTCCACGCCGAGCTGGAAGTGATGTACCATTCCGACCCGGAAGTCAAGGAATTCTCGGACAAGCAGATCCAATACAGCCGAGAGCTGACCGCATCGTATATGGAGGAGTGGAAGGACGAGCTACAAGTCACGGATATCAAAGCAGCCTCGATCATCGTTTTTGAAGTGATTAACCGCATCGTGGACGTAATCGTGTTTGAATCGCAAGATCTGGACACCGCCCATTTGAAAAAGGAATTGGTTGATATGATCAGTCACTATCTGTTTGAACCGAAGAAGTGACGATATATTGTCATTTTTCTGGATTCAAGCTGGTGGCTCGGAGAAAATAAGGGGAATTTTAGGCCCTATTTAAGCAAATTCCCTGCTCTCCAGAAAAATAAGGGTACTTTATGTACCTATTGACTAGCTTTGACCGGAAAAACCGCCTTTTTACTAACTCATCCGAAAATAAGTACACAAAACTCCCCTATTTAGTCGAAATCCGATGATTTGGGCTAAATAGGGCCATTTTTTACCCCTATCTTACTGCAGCTAGTATTAACGCCGATCACTACATCCTCGTCTACACCTGCACGCACATGCGGAGCCAATATTTACATCCACAACAACCCTACTCCATCCTCCGCCATACGACCTTTCATCACTAACCAAGCAACCAACTGCCGCCAAACCGACACTAGACTGCAGACCATGCAATTACCATCGACTCTAGACCACCGTCCCAGTCACACAAAACACGCATGACTACTCATGACCGATCATAGTCATTCACACTAAATAAACCATCAGCACAAAAAAGCCGCTTAGAGAGACATTCTTGCCCCTCTGAGCGGCTTCATTCGTTATGACTGGTTTAGTTAACTCTCATTTTTAATATCAGTTAAATCAACGGTAACCCATCCGATCTTACTTGCGATCCTACTTACTTGTAAATCGGCATAATTTGATTCGTTTGACTGCGGTTGCGGCCTACCGAGAAAATTGCGATCGGAACACCGGTCAGCTCGGATACACGCTTCACATAATTGCGGGTCGTTTCCGGCAGATCCTCCAGCGTTTTCGCCGCGGAAATATCCTCCGTCCAGCCTGGGAGCTCTTCGTAGATCGCTTCACATTCCGCAAGCATTTTGAGGCTGGCCGGGTAGTGGGTGATCACTTCGCCGCGGTATTTGTAGCCGGTGCAAATCTTCACCGTCTTCAGCCCGGTGAGCACGTCCAGGGAGTTCAGCGACAGCCCGGTCAGTCCGCTCACGCGGCGCGTATGACGAACAACGACGCTATCGAACCAGCCAACGCGGCGCGGACGGCCGGTGACCGTACCGTATTCGTGCCCGGTTTCACGGATGAAATCGCCGATTTCATCCTTCAATTCCGTCGGGAACGGACCGTCGCCCACACGAGTCGTGTACGCTTTAGCTACACCGATAATTTGGTGAATCTTCGTCGGTCCTACACCCGCACCGTTGCAGACGCCGCCGGCCGATGGGTTCGAGGACGTTACGTATGGATACGTACCTTGATCGATATCGAGCATAACCCCTTGCGCACCTTCGAAAAGCACGTTTTTGCCCGCTTCGATTGCGTCGTCTAGAATAACCGATGTTTCGGCAACGTAAGGACGAATGATTTCCGCGTATTCCAGATACTGCTTCAGCACCTCTTCCACATCCAGCGGCTGCCCGCCATAGACATTCTCGATCAGATGGTTCTTCTCTTTCATAATATGGCGCAGCTTCCGTTCGAACTCTTCCGGATCCATCAAATCGGCCATCCGAATCCCGTTACGCGCCGCTTTATCCATGTAAGCCGGGCCAATCCCTTTACGAGTCGTCCCGATTTTATTGTCGCCCTTACGGTCTTCCTCCAATGCGTCCAGCAGCAGGTGATACGGCAAAATAACGTGGGCCCGGTCGCTTACGACCAGATTCTTCGCGCTAAACCCGTTCTCTTCCACGTAGTTGATTTCCTCGATTAACGCAGCCGGGTTGATGACCACACCGTTCCCAATGACGCATTGTTTATCTTTATTGAAGATGCCTGACGGTATCAAGGTGAGTTTGTACTTCTTGCCTTCGATAAGTATAGTGTGACCGGCGTTGTTGCCGCCTTGATAACGGGCCACCACATCTGCGTTTTCCGCCAGAAAATCCGTGATTTTACCTTTACCTTCGTCTCCCCATTGGGTTCCCACAACGACTACCGTTGACATGTACATTCCCCCGCATGGTGCCTCAAGCACCTATATTTGAACATTGCAAAAGACAGCCTGCGATCCGCTTTCGGTAAATCACCGGCCGATGTGTAATAAAAACAACCTGCAGTTTCCATCATCTTGAACGCGCTCATAAGCGCGCCGCCGCGAAGTCGCGGTTCATTTCCGCTTTAACGCAGCAATATCAGTTTACCAGTCTCCATTTTTAAAGTCAAATGAAAAAGCGAACGATTTTTATATTATATTTTACAATCGTTCGGAAATTATCCCATTTTCAAAAAAAACGTTGTTGCTTGTACATGAAACGAACAAAAGAGGATACCCCCGCCGAGGCCCGGGACAGCCAACCCCGACCTCTTAGGGACATCCCCTCTAGCCGCTCTAAATAATCAAGTTACAGCTTAAAGATTGCCACAGCCTTCTGCAAATCTTCAGACAGCGATGAGAGCTGGCGGATCGCAGCAGCAATTTCCTGCATGGCCGCGCTTTGCTGCTCGGACGCCGCCGCCACTTCTTCGGAAGATGCAGCCTGCTCCTGCGTCACGCCGGAAATTTGCTGCACTGACGCGGATATGCTCTGATAAGAGTTTTCCACAAGCAGCAGCGATTTCAGCAGTTGCTCGGTCCGTGACGAAAAGTTGCTGATTCCTTGAAAAATATCCTGGAAGCTCTGGTACGTCATGCCCATCCATTTTTGACCCTCTTCAACCGCCCGATTGCCCTCACTGATGCTTTCGATGACTAGACGGCTGTTCTCCTGCGTTCCAACCACCAGTTCGGTAATCGACGCAGCGGCCTCCGCCGACTGCTCGGCCAGCTTGCGCACTTCGCCGGCCACGACGGCAAACCCCCGGCCCATCTCACCAACCCGTGCCGCTTCGATGGAAGCGTTCAGCGCCAGCAGGTTCGTTTGCTGAGCGATATCCGTGATCATGCCGACGACCTCGCCGATCTCCCTGGAACGCTCCTCCAGTTGGCCCGCCGTCGCTTCCGAATGCCGCATGACCTTCTCGATCGCATTCATCTGGCTAAGCGTCTGATCGACCATGTTTTGCCCCTCGGACGATTGATTGCTGACCTTCTCGGCGATAGACTGCATCTCGTTCACGTCGGCGACGACCCCGGTCAACTGCTGCTCGATCTCCATCACCGAGGCCGAGCTGTGGCCGATCGATTCCACCACTTCGTTGATCCCTTCGCTCATGCTGTTCATCGAAATCGCCACCTGTTGTGCGCTTTCGCTGGACTCACTGGTCACGTGGATCAACTGCGAGCTGGTGCTCGATACCTCGCGGGAGGAGGTAGAAATATGTCCGATCAACCGCTTCATATTGCCGCTCATCGTGCCAAAGGCCTCGGTGAGGCGGCCGACTTCGTCAAGGCTCCGAACCTGAACCTCCTGGGTCAGATCGCCCGTGGCGAATCGTTCAGTTGCGTGCATCAACTTTTGGATCGGCCCCGCGATAACCCGGCCCAACCAATAGGCGAACAGCAAGCCGACCACAAGAACGAGGAGCGTAATGGCCAGGCTGTACCATAGCACCTTTGCCGTGGTGTCGGGAATCACGGAAGCGTTGAGATCAATCCCCAACAGGCCGGCCGGGTTCCCGTTCGAATTTTTCAACGGAACAAAAATCGACTTATGTATCCCGTACTCGTCTTTATAGATTTCACTGATGGTCTCCCGGTTCTCCGCGATTGCCCGCTTCATCTCCGTGGAGAACGGATAATCCGTGTTATAATCGTCTTTCGTGTCAGATAGGGCGATAATGTGTTCCTTGCCTCCATCATTCGATAAAACATAAACGTTTTCCAGATTGTAGCTTTTTTTCAGATCATCCATCATCTTGCGGGTTTCCTTGTACAGCGGATTATCCATCCCGTCGATCTCCAACTTGTTGCCTTTGATCCGATCCAACTCGCTTTGGACGACTCGTATATTGCTCTGCAGCCGACGATCAAGTTCATTCTTAAGCTCGCCGCTCAGCGTGGAATTCACCATAATGAGCAGCCCGATAAAGCAAAAGATGGCGATAAGGAGCAACCCTGTCGTACCCATCATAATCTTCGAAGAAATACGCCCAAAAAACAGGCGTTTGATCTTTTCCTTCACTGCAAGTTCATCTCCTGATTGTAATTTTGGGGCGCGCCCCTGATTTATTTCGCCGTCGATAAGCTAAACGCTTCGCATACCTCGGACACGCATTCCTTCAAATATTGCACAATTTCCGGCACATGCTCGGGTTGGGTATGCGGCGAAATAACAAAAAATTTGCTGACGTAAAGCGGGATTTCCCGGCCTTCGGCGGTTCCGACCAGCAGATGCTTTTTGGTGTCTCCGAAAAACATCCGATCACGTCGTTCCCCCAGCTTCTCGAACAACAGCTCATTCAAACGATTGTTCCGCTCGATATCCAGGGCGGAGCAGGTGCCGCCGATTTCCTCGGCAAAACGTGGTCCGCCCGGCAAATAGATGCGGATCAGCGTGGAAATGCCCGTATTATCCGGGTTCGCGATGTCGGCCTGCGGAATTTCTGCGGCCATGCTTTGCCGGAACCGCAGATTGACCTCCAGAAATTGCGCCAGCAGCCGCTGATAACCTTCCACACCAAAGGACAGCAGCAAGCTGTACATGCTGATCGAGCTGGCCATGCGGGAGCATTCCAGCGTATAGCCGGTGTGGTAATCGCCGTAACCGCGGTGTCCCACATATGGAGTTTCGTCCGCCCCTAAATCCAACAGGCGGAGATCCGATGCATTTTTAACTAGGAACAGGCTGGACACGTAAGGAGCTTGTCCCAGCTTCTGAAAATCGAAACATAGCGAGTCGGCAAGCGAAAGCATCCGCAGCTTTTGACGAATCGGTGCCAGCATGGCAAGGACACCCCTGCTAAAGCCAAGCGGGTTTTGCTCCAAATCATAGTCATTGAAGAAGGCAAAAAAACCGCCCAAAGCCGAATCCGCATGGATATGCGGGCATGGCAAACCGAACCGTTCCGCGGTTTCTTCCGCAGCAGCGCGAATTTGACCGATATCGTCGATTCCAATGGCATCGGTGGTGCCCGTGGTCCCCACGATGTAGACAGGCACGCCCCCGGTCATTGCAACCTTTTCCATTTTGTGTTTCAAATCCGCCACGTCCATCGAACTGTCGGGCAACGTTCTGACTTTAATGAGATGATCGCTGCCGATTCCGGTCGCTTCCAACGACTTGAGCAGACTGTAATGCGCCGCCTCTGAGCAAAAAGCGTATAAATTGTTCGGAACCCCCCGCTTCAGCGCGTCCGGGGCATATTTGGCGATCGCGATCCGTAGTCCGGAGAACACCGCCCCTTGACCGCCCCAGGTCGTATAGCCGCCGCTCGTCTTGGCGTCATACCCGACCAGCTTGGACATCATGGCAGTGACCCTAACTTCGGCCTCGGCCCCTGCAGGGCCATAGACATCCCAAAGATTGTTCCCGTTCACCAGCATGGCGGTAAGCATGCCGAGCATTCCGGGAATCGAGGCCATAGGCAATATATTCGTAAAAAAATACTTGGTATGATATGGATGACCGTGCAGCAGCTTTAGCAGCTCGGTATTAACCTCCCGCAGGGGAGCCCCTTCATGGGGAATGAAGCTTTGCGCCGCCAATTGCCCGTAAAAATCAGGATCCCTCTGCTTTTCCCCTTTTAGGTTGACGCCATCGGGATTTTTTAACTCGTCCACACCGCGAACCAGTTGCTCGATCAGTTCCATCATCCGTTCGCGTTGGACCGGATTTCCATCCTCGCTCGGAAACCAGTCTCTCACATCCGGCTTACTGTTCATTTCTGCATTCTCTCCTCACTGCTCCGACTTGAATCTCATTCTCTTTAGATATCGCAGTTGAATAAACTACCTGACCGCCTAGCTGAGAGCTATCATTTAACGCCCCTTTCGCCATTTTCATTTCCTTACACTTCTAAATTATACAAGTTATCCATAAGGCGTACAGATAGTTAGCAGGCATATATTCCACGAAATGGAATGTGACTTATTTTGTCAAAAGTTAGCCCCCCTCCCGCTGCGATTGTTGTACTAAATACAACATTTGCCCCACCACCACTCCACTGCCGGTTTTTAGGTTTGCTATGAATCAAGTAGAGTAAGGAGACGGACAGCCTGCCTCACTTTGTTCAAAATGATTAATTAGTTCAATTCCGCTGAAAACTTATAAACTCTTTAATCAAAACAAAAAGGGCCGACGATCTTTCGTCGGCCCTTCTTAGCTATTAAATATAATTTGCTTGCGGCATTCTCAAGGCGGCTCCGCTACTATACCTAGCCCGCAAACGCATCCGCATGCGTTCGCTCGTAATTGGCGAATTTATTAAAGTTTTTGAGGAAGACCAGCTCGACCGTCCCTACAGGACCGTTCCGCTGCTTAGCAATGATGATTTCGATAATGTTCTTCTTTTCGGTTTCCTGGTTGTAATAATCGTCCCGGTACAGAAACGCCACGATGTCGGCGTCCTGCTCGATGGAGCCCGATTCCCGAAGGTCAGACATCATCGGCCGCTTGTCCTGCCGCTGCTCAACGCCCCGGCTAAGCTGAGACAACGCGATGACCGGCACTTCCAGCTCCCGGGCAATTTGCTTCAGCGTACGAGAGATTTCGGAAACTTCCTGTTGCCGGTTCTCGCCCGCTTTACCGCGCCCTTGGATCAACTGCAAATAATCGATAAGAATCATGCCAAGGCCTTTTTCTTTCTTAAGTCGGCGGCATTTGGCCCGAATATCGGCAACCGTAATGCCCGGCGTATCATCAATGTATATCTCCGCTTCCGACAAGGCGGCAATCCCCATCGTCAGCTTTGACCAATCTTCATCGCTCTTGAAATCGCCCGTCCGCATGACGCCTGCATCAAGGTTGGCCTCGGCGCAAATCATCCGCTGTACGAGCTGAGGCGCGGACATCTCCAGACTGAAGATCGCTACCGTCTCTTTGGCGCGGACTGCTACATTCTGAGCAATGTTTAGCGCAAACGCCGTCTTACCAACTGATGGCCGGGCGGCCACGATAATAAGATCGCTACGCTGGAAGCCGGACGTCATTTTGTCCAGATCTACGAACCCGGAAGGAATCCCGGTCGTCGTCCCGCGATTTTGGTGAAGTATCTCAACGCGGTCGAATACTTCCATCAGCACGTCTCTGATGGCGATAAACCCGCCACCGGACGCGCGATTAGAAATTTCCAGAATGCGCCGCTCCGCATCGCTCAGCATCCCTGAGACATCTTCGCCCCCGGTGTAGCCATCGCTGACGATTTGCGTCGCTGTACGAATCAAACGACGAAGCATCGACTTCTCTTCGATGATCCGCGCGTAATAATCCACGTTGGCGGCTGTCGGTACAGCATGAGCCAGCTTAGCCAAATAGCTGACGCCGCCGATTTCCTCGAGCTCACCGCGATCTTTGAGCCGCGCGGTCAGGGTTACGAGGTCAATCGGCTGATTTTCCTCACCAAGCTGAACCATCGCTTCAAAGATCATTTGGTGGGGCTTATCATAAAAATCCTCGGTCCGCACCCGCTCCATCGCGGTAATGAGTGCCTCCGATTGCAGCAGCACGGCTCCAAGCACCGCTTGCTCAGCTTCTAAATTCTGCGGGGGGATCCGATCAAAAAACAGATCTCCGCTCATCCTATTCCTCCGTAACTTGAACCTTAAGCGTAGACTTCACCTCAGGATGAAGCTTCACAGGAACCTGGGTAACCCCCAGCGTCCGGATCGGATCATGCATTTCAATTTTACGTTTATCGATTTTTACGCCAGCCTTCTCCAGCGCTTCTGCCACCTGCTTGCTTGTAATTGCCCCGAATAGACGTCCACCTTCGCCGGCTTTTGCCTTAAGCTGAACGGTCATCTCCTCCAGCTTCTTGCCGAGCTGAACAGCGTCTTCCTTCTCTTGAGCCTTACGCTTTTGTTCTGCAGCAGTTTGATGCTCCAGCGTCTTCACATTACCGTCTGTTGCCGGACGAACCAGTCCGCGCGGCATCAGGAAGTTTTGTGCATAGCCCTCGGACACCTCTTTAATTTCCCCTTTTTTGCCTTGACCTTTAACATCCTTCAAAAATATAACCTTCATTCGAACAACCCCTCTTCCTTCTCTATTTCATCCAGAACGGCGAGCAGCTTCTTCTCTGCCTCCGCCTGGGTACCCTCTAATTGAACAGCAGCATTGGTTAAATGCCCTCCGCCCCCAAGCCGCTCCATGACCACCTGCACGTTCATGCTCCCGAGCGACCTAGCACTGATGCCAATCAAGCCGTCCGGCCGTTCGCTGATGACGAACGAAGCTTTAACATTGGTCATATTCAGCAGTGTATCCGCCACCTGGGCGATCAACAGCTGCGGAATTTTGCGATTCGGCTCCGTTACGGCGAGCGCGATATGCCCATGAATCATGCGGGCATGCTTGATGATGTCCGCCTTGGCGATATACTCCTGCAGGTCTTCCTTCAGCAATCGCTGCACCATCACCGTGTCCGCCCCGTTGCGGCGGAGGAATGCCGCCGCCTCAAACGTCCGCGAGCCCGTATGCAGCGCGAAATGCTTCGTGTCAATCGTAATCCCTGCCAGCAGCGTGGTCGCCTCCAGCGGGCTTAGCTCGACCTTCTCGTGAATGTACTGCAGCAGCTCCGTGACGAGCTCGCAGGCAGAGGAAGCATATGGCTCGAGATAAACAAGCACAGCGTCGTTGACGAATTCTTCGCCCCGGCGGTGATGGTCCACCACTACAACGCGCCGGGCTTCTTCAACGAGAAGCGGTTCCATGGTGATGGAAGCCTTATGCGTATCGACTAGGACGAGCAGCGTATGCTGCGTCATCATGTCGAGCGCCTGCTCCGGCGATATAAACCGCCGCATCAGCGACTCTTCCTTGCGAATGCGCTCCATCAGGCGCTCGATGCCCGGGTTCGGGCCATCCAGGACGATATGGGCCTCGACGTTGTACATATCGGCGGCCTTCAGCACGCCGATGGAGGCGCCGATCACGTCGAGGTCCGGCACGCGATGGCCCATGATGATGACGCGGTCGCTCTCCTGCATCAAATCGCGCAATGCATGCGCGATGACGCGGGCGCGCACGCGTGTCCGCTTCTCTATGGCGCCGGACTTGCCGCCATAGAAGGACAACCGCTGGCCGGCCTTCACGGCGGCCTGGTCCCCCCCGCGGCCGAGCGCCATATCCAGACTCGACTGGGCGAGTTCGCCCAGCTCGCTGAAGCGCTCGGTGCCAAAAGCGAGGCCGATGCTGAGCGTCATCGGCACCTTCAGGTCCGCGGTCATTTCGCGGACCTCATCCAAAATGACGAACCGGCTCTGCTCCAGTTCGTTCAGCGATTTCTGATTCAGAATCATCAGATATCGCTCAGAGGACAGCCGCCGCAGATAAACGCGGTACTGCTTAGCCCATTCTGTGATCACCGATGCAACCCGGGCAATCAGCGCTGTGCGCTGCTGGTCGTCCATGCCTTGGGCGGCTTCATCCAGATTGTCCAGCAGCACGATCCCGAGCGCGGCTCGTTCATTCTCATAACGGTTCCGCAATAACGCCAGCTCCGTCATGTCATGAATGTGAATCAAGCGCTCGTTAGGGTCTACGGTTAATTCATAATGCCGATCATTCACCGTGACCTCCACGGTCGTTCTGCCGCCGGTCCCATCCTTCTTATCCCGTCCCAGCGGCGGCAAGCTCGGCAGCAGCTCCATCAAAGGCTGACCCACCACCGTGTCCCGCCCAAACATTCCGCAGACGAAGCGGTTATGCCATTCCACCGTCCGTTCTTCGCTGTAAAGCATAATCCCGAACGGCAGGTGGCTGACTACCTCACCCTCTACCCGTTTCACCCGGTAGGTTAAATCGGTAACGTAACGCACCAATTCCTTGCGGAAGTTTCGTTCCGCCTGCATCATACTGTAAGTCAATACGCCAACCAGGCACATACAGACGAGCCCGAGAATCCAGTTGTAATAGGAGACGAAGATGACGAGCAGCAGCTGGAGCATGAACATCCATACGGTTTGATAACCGTACCAGCGCTTTTGCAGTAAGTTTGGCATGCCTTCTCACCCTATCGTCTTGATCTAGTAATCATATCACGCAGCGGAAAAGCAATGTCCAAGATCCCAGCAACGCGCAGCGGCGGGAAGAAAACCATCGCCACAACAAGCAGCACGGGAATGACCGGATTCCATTTACGGTGATAAGCCGCAAAGAAGAATAGACTTGCCGTTTGTATCATGAAGAGGAATTGCAACATCGGCACTAAATTCAGCAGAATCGTGCCCATGAAACCATCCTGTATCGCTTCACCGCCAAATAGCTGAACGAGCAGGCAAATCAGATAGTACCAAATCAACGAGCGGGGCAAGCGCCATTCGCGGATCGGAGCCATTTTCGGTACGGCATGCCCCATGCTTGCCAGGGTCGGCCGGGAAATCGCATGCGTTACCACCCCAACAATTAGTGAACAGACGATCATCGTAAACGGAATCATCCGAACGGTAAGACTGGAAAACTGGCGGCTCATCTCCGCAGACCAGGTAAATCCGCCTGCGAGTGAACCGTCGGTCATATTTTGCAGCGGTGCAAAAGCCGTATTCAGCATATCCTCAATAGCTGAGGCTAAATTGAACTTAAAAACCACCGTGGTGATTAACAGCAGCAGCAAAAACTCCACAAGAATCGTCCCGGCTCCAGCCACGACGGTCCGGAAGGCTGGGCCCCTTTTCTTATATAAGTAACCCATCACGAGCGCCGGTATGATAAAAAACGTGGCCTGGACCAGAATAAACGGTCCGAATATCAGCGATGCCACCAGCCAAACCGGAGCAACGTGCAGGATAAATGCCCTAGTCGAAAGGGTCGTATAAAGCAAAACAACCGGCACCATCAGAAAAAAGACCGTGATGACGGCAAGTGGTGTTGCTAAAGATAGCAGGAGCAGCAAGTAAGCGAAGCTCCATGCGACCGATGTCCAGCGCAGCTTCAAATGGGTTCACCTCTTACGCATATGTTCTTCAAGTGTGGAAATATCCTGATACCAATCCTCGAGCTGATGACCCTCCTGTTGATGTTTTTTCAACTTCTCCAGGATACTGTCATCCAGATCCCGATAGGAAACCCCAAGTCTGCGCCCCAAAATATAACTGCTGACGATCAGACTGGCAAGACTGTCCGTTACCCGCGATGTGCTGCCTTCCCATAGTGCCTTAAACAAACGGGATACGTGATCGACTACTTCGGTTTTGAGCCATTCAATCACTTTGGCTCGTTTGGCCACATCCATTTCCCTTTGCATGGCGGACAGCTTCCACCCTCCTAAAAGTTTTGTGAGCAATACTTCCACGATAGAGCTTCGCACAAAACTCGCTTCGGAAGCACTATCAAAAAGCTTTATTCTTCATTATAGCATATAGCAAATGCTCCAAGGGACGCAAACCCCATACTATTTCTTGGGTTCCAGAACATCCCTGGTTACGAATTTTTCGCAGTATTCAATGATTTGACTCCGGCGTACGATGCCAATGAACCGCCCTCGGTCGTCAACGACCGGCACAAAGTTCTGAACCTTGGCCAAATTGATGAGATCCTCCATATCCGCATCGATAAAAACAGGCTTGATGTCCATCTTCAAAGGAACATCCTTCAGCAAAAATTTAGAAGCGGTCTCAAAATTGATTTTACCGCCAGAATTTTTCATATGCCAGAGCAGGTCGCCTTCCGTCACGGTACCTACATAAGCCCCGTCTTGGCTAATGATCGGTACGGCGGTGTATCGGTGAAACTCCATTCGCTCCAGCGTCTGCCGTAGTGTGGAATCGAGCGTCACCGTAACCACATCGCTTTTCGGCAGTAAAAAAAACGCAATATTCATGAGAACAAAATCCTCCTCGTCCTTCTAAAGACTCCCCTAATTTGTACGTTTCAAAACGAGATTTGTTCCGGCCCGCGGCGAGAAATCGGCAGCCGGAAACCGGACTGCCGAATCGTTAGCTATAGACTTTTCAATTACTTACCCTATAAAATATGATGACTTTATTACACTCATGCCCAGGCGGCTCAGCTATCCTAAGGTTTTATTACCGGGGCAATAATTTTTATCGAGCTTATCGCGCCGCAGCCGTCTCCCCAGGTGTCGAATTAGAATTGTTCTGTTTCTGAGTACCCGAAGTTCCGTCGCTATCTTTCTTGGAGGCAGCGTCCCGGGATGCCGGTACGAGCAATTGGTCGGCCGGGGTATCCGGATTCATCCAGCTGTCGATCATCTGTTTGGCAAATGCAATATCCTCTTCGTTAGCCTTATCATAATAGATGCCATGCTTTCTCATGCCTTCTCCCATAATGGTAAAGCCATTGATGGCCGGCGCCTGGTTAAGCAGAATCTCCTTCGATAAATCAATAATCATGCTTGGCATCATATCCGTCTTAAAATTATCTCCGAGCATATCCATCAAATCAGGAATTTTCGAAACTTGACCCAGCTCCAGCATACGATCCACGAGCGCACTTAGAAAAATCTGATGCCGTTTGGTCCGGTTAAAATCGCTATCCTCGCGGTATCTGACGAAATTCAGGGCCTCTTGGCCGTCATAAAGCGGCTTATTGGCTTTAATCGTAAACTTCTCATGGTCCTTCTGCTTGTTTACGATATCTTCGGTAATCGGAAGCTTCACACCGTCCAACGCATCGACGACTTCGCGCAGTCCCTGGAAGTTAATAGCCGCATAATAATCAGCCGGTGCACCGATCAGATTCTCTACGGTGTCCTTCGCCATTTTCTCGCCGCCGAACGCATACGCATGGTTGATCTTATCCTCTTTACCTTTACCCACAATTTCCGTATACGTATCACGCGGGATCGAAATGAGCAGCACTCTGGAATCCTTCGGACGTACGACTGCATAAATCATTGTGTCCGAACGAGCTGGTTCATTTTTCCGTTGATCGACACCGAGCAGCAAGGTACTAAAAGGCTTAAAATCCTGCTCCTTCACCACCGGCTTTGGCTGCTCACCTTCGAGCGGGGCATAAGACTTCTGAAGCTTCTCTTCCACTTGACCGGACAGGAACAAATCAAATGCCATTACGGTCAGCGGCTTGCGGAATACATAACCACCTGCTCCAATGAGTACAATGACGAGGAGCGTTATCAGTGCTATTTTACCTTTATTCTTTTTTTTCACATTTCGCCGTCTTGTTCTAGCTCTCATTTTACTGTGCCTCCATTTTGTTATATGCACATTTCTCTCAATTTCGACTCTGTTAAAATACTCTGTCGTTTCGTACTATAACACATTGGAGAAATTCGATACAACATTGTCCCGCATACCAGATGATGGTCCGCTACTTCAATAAGTACATAACTCGGAAATCCTATGAAAAAACAAGAGGCCCGGCTCTCCCCTAAGGAGAATGCGGACCTCTATGAGTTTGTGCATAAAACCCTACTATTCTATAATGCCGCCGCTTATAGCAACTCTGATTCTACCTTAAGCGGGAAGTGGCAGGCCACCTGACGGCCAGGGGCTACTTCCGTAAGGATCGGCTCTACCTGAGAGCATTTCTCTGCGGCAAACGGACAGCGGGTATGGAAGCGGCAGCCTGTTGGCGGATTTGCCGGAGAAGGCACATCGCCCTGAAGGACAATCCGTTCTCTGACGCGTCCCGGTGAAGGCTTAGGAATAGCCGACAATAAAGCAGCCGTATATGGATGCAAAGGAGCTGCGAACAACGTCTCTGTCTCCCCTACTTCCACCAGCTTGCCAAGATACATAACCCCCACACGGTCAGAAATATGCCGAACGACATTCAAGCCGTGAGCGATGAATAAGAACGTTAAGCCAAGTTCACGCTGCAGCTGCATCAGCAGGTTGATAACCTGCGATTGAACGGAAACGTCGAGCGCGGATACCGCTTCGTCCGCAACGATAAATTTCGGGTTGAGCGCAATCGCACGGGCGATGCCGATCCGCTGCCGTTGTCCACCCGAAAATTCGTGAGGGTAGCGGTTGCGCCGCGATGCGTCAAGGCCGACCAGCTCCATCAGCTCGACCACGCGATCATCGATCTGCTTGGCCGTCATGTTGCGGTGAACACGCAGCGGCTCCCCAATAATATCCTTCACCAGGAACCGCGGATTTAGCGAACCGAACGGATCCTGGAAAATAATCTGCATTTCTTCGCGCAGCCCGCGCATATCCTTCTTGCCGAGCTGTTGAATGTCCCGGCCCTGATACAGGACCTGACCTTCCGTCGCACCTTGAAGGCGCAGAAGAACGCGCCCAAACGTAGATTTACCGCACCCGGATTCGCCTACAAGACCGAACGTTTCACCTTTGCGAATCGCAAGGGATACATCATCAACAGCTTTAACCTGACCTACCACCCGGCTCAGCAGACCTTTGTGAATCGGGAAATATTTTTTGAGTCCACGAACATCTACGAGGATATCCTCGTTCGTTTGGACGGGTGCCGACGTTTGCATACTTGTTGTTTCTGTCGTCATACCGATTTCACCCCATCTCTGCTGCTACTCGCTGTTTCCTTGTATACCGGCTTATCTTCATACAGCCAACAGGAAGCGCGATGGTCTTCGCCGACCAGAAATTCGTGAGGTTCCTTCTGTCTGCAAATATCTGTAGCATGAGGGCAACGAGGATGGAACCGGCATCCGCCTGGCAGCTGCCCAAGCGGAGGAATTGTTCCCTGGATCGTATAAAGCTCTCCTCCACGTTCCCCTTCAAAGCCAGGAATGGATTGAAGCAAGCCTACGGTATAAGGATGACTCGGATGGTCAAAAATTTCTTGAACCGTCCCTTCTTCCACAATCGCCCCTGCGTACATAACCGCAACTCGATCAGCCATTTCTGCAGCAACGCCCATATCATGTGTAATCATCAAAATGGACATGCCCAGCTCAGCTTGGAGCTTGCGAAGAAGATCCAGAATTTGCGCCTGCACCGTAACGTCGAGTGCTGTCGTCGGTTCATCGGCGATTAGCAGTTCAGGATTACAAGCCAAAGCGATGGCAATAACGACGCGCTGACACATACCGCCTGAAAGCTCATGCGGATATTGCTTCGCCCGAATTTCCGGTGCCGGAATGCCAACGAGCCGCAGCATTTCAACCGCCATGTTCCATGCTTCTTCCTTGCTCTTGTTCTGATGAAGCAGAATACTTTCGGCAATTTGATTCCCGATCGTAAATACGGGATTTAATGAGGACATCGGGTCCTGAAAGATCATCGCGATTCGGTCACCGCGAATTTTACGCATTTCTTCCTGTTTCTTCTCCGTTAAATCCTCGCCATGAAAATTAATGTTTCCTTCTATAATAACGCCGCCGGCATAGTCAATTAAGCGCATAATGGCCAGGGATGTTACACTTTTGCCACTGCCCGATTCGCCGACCAAACAGACAGTTTGCCCTTTGTCCAAAGCCAGAGAGATTTGGTCAGTTGCTTTGACTAGCCCCTTCTCGGTAATAAAACCGGCGCTTAGTTTCCGGATTTCGAGTAGTTTTTCCGCCATTTTTCGATCCTCCTCCGGGATTTGGATAAGCTCTGTTTAGGATCGAGCGCGTCACGAATACCGTCCCCGATAAAGTTTACTGCCAGCACAACGATCAAAATGCAAAGACCAGGGTATACGGCTTGCCATTTATCAATCAGCATGAATTCCTGCGCATTGCTCAGCATCAGCCCCCAGCTCGTATCTGGAGCTTGGATTCCGAGACCAAGATAAGACAATGCGGACTCACTCAAAATTGCTGCCCCAACCATAAGGGTGGCATTAACAATGATTGGAAACGCGGAATTGCGAAGCAAGTGACGGAAGATGATCCCTGAGTTGGATACCCCGATTGCCCTCGCCGCCTCCACATATTGCATTTCGCGGAGCTGCAGGAAATTCCCTCTGACTAGCCGTGCGATACTCATCCAGCTCGTCAAAGCCAAGATCATAATCATATATTCCATTTTCGATCCGAAAATGGCCAGTACCAAAATGTTAAGAAACAGTGTTGGCACCGAGTTCATTACGTCAACGATCCGCATAAATACAGTATCGACCCATCCGCCGAAAAATCCGGAAATAGCCCCGATAATAGACCCGATGACTACCGAGGCCAAGGCCACGGAGAACCCAATTAACAGCGAAATACGTGCACTAAATAGCAATCTAGTAAAAATATCACGGCCCAGCTCGTCTGTCCCAAGAAGATGATCTGGAGATCCAGCGGGAAGATTCGCAAACATCAAATCAATTTTGGCAGGGTCGTATTTTGTAATTAATGGAGCCAAAGCCGCCATCACAACAAAAAATAGCAATACACCCAAACCGGTCATGGCATAGGGATTATGTGAGAACTTCTTCCATAACATCCGCCATGGTCCGGGAGGTTTCTTGGTGGAAACCGAAGCTTTATCCAAGGCGGGCGCAGGCGGGTTCGGGGTCAACGTTTCCGGAGACGAACCGGCTACTTTCAAATCACTCATGCCGCTTTTCCTCCTTTTTGGCCCAATTTTACCCGTGGATCCACAATCGCATATAAAATATCCGCCAACAGGTTACCAATAATAACGACGAGAGCGGTTACGACCGTTATGGCCATCAGCACGGAATATTCTCTCGAGTTAGCCGCCTCAACATAAAACCGTCCCATCCCCGGCCAGTTAAACACATTTTCGGTGAGCGCTGCCCCACCAACCAAAATTGGCAAGTCCAATCCAAGAATCGTAATAATCGGGATTAAAGCGTTCCGCAAGGCATGTTTGAATACTACTTTTCTTTCCTTCACACCTTTGGCACGAGCTGTCCGAATAAAATCCTGGTCCAGAACTTCGAGCATACTGGCGCGAGCATATTTAATATATGAAGCTAAAAACCCGAGAGACAGCACTGAAACTGGAAGCACCATGTGCATGAATAAATCAGTAATACTTCCTTCATTTCCTCGAGAGTGCATGTCCGACAGAGGGAACCAGTCTAGGCCCAGAGATAGCCATTGCTGCAGCAAAATCCCGAACCAGAACGTAGGCATCGCAAATCCTAAATAGGAAATGAACGATGCCGTCTGATCGGATAGACCGTATTCTTTCGTACTGTTATAGATCCCCCAAGGTAGAGCAATAATGAGAGTAAGCAGCCAGGCTGCACCCATTAAAATTACTGTGTTAGCCAATCGAGGCCACAGCAAATCTGCAACCGGGATATGGTTTTTAAAGGTATAACCAAAGTCGCCTTTCACAATGTTACTAACCCACTTCACATATTGAACCGGGATAGGCTGGTCAAGTCCCAGGTTATGCTTCTGCTGTTCAAACGCCTCTGGCGAGAGGCCAGGCCCCAGCATGACCTGCGTTGGACCGCCGGGAGCTGCATGAATGAGCAAGAAAGTTAACACTGTAATCAAAAAAATGACCAGCACCGATTGTAGCAAGCGACGGATCAGATATTCTGTCATCTTATTTCCTCCTACTGTTAGCTAGGTATACAATCGCCAGTATTGTTTTACTCAAAGGAATAAGGAGAAAGAGAATACTCTCTTTCCCCTCTGGCGATTCTATTTTCCTGTATCCGTTACTTACTTATCGGCTACCCACCATTTAATAATATGGAAGTATTGCCCGTAACCAATTGATGGCTCCGGCTTATCTTCATCAGCCCAATGAACTCTTGGCCCCGTACCGATCGCTTGACCGTATTGATAAAGGAATACGTAAGGCAGGTCAGTGGAAATCTCTTTTGCTACTTCTTTGTAGATTTCTTTACGTTTTTCTTGATCGACTGTGGAATAACCATCTACCCACAATTTGTCGAGTTTCTCATTTTTATACCAGCCGCTGTTTTGACCATTCGGCGGGAAGTACTTGGAAGAGAAGACGCTCTCCGAATCCGGATCCGGTGTATTCAAGGACCATGCCAGCAAGAGGGCTTGGTACTTACCAGGAGTAACGTTTTGATCAATCCAAGCAGCAAAGTCGATTGCTTTTGGCTTAACTTCAATACCTACATCTTTCAGGTTTTGCTGAATAACTGCGGCTACTTGTTCGCGGCGGCTGTTACCTGCATTGTATTGCAGTTCAAAGGAGAAGCGATGTCCGTCTTTTTCAAGGATGCCGTCTTTACCAGCAACCCATCCATCTTCAGCAAGCAGTTGCTTAGCTTTATCAGCACTATATTCATAGTTCACTGCAGCTTCTTTCGGGTCTGCCCAAGTATCCGGCAGGAACGGAGCGTTCATAATTTTGCCGACGCCCTTCAGAACGTTATCAACCAATCCTTGACGATTAATTGCATAAGCAAGTGCCTGTCTTGTTTTTTGACCATCAAACAATCCATAATTATCCGGGAAGTTTTTCTTGTTAAAGTTGAATTGCAAATATTCGTATTGAGCACCCGGTTTTTCAATAATATTGATTTCGCCTTTGGCTTCAACAGCTTTTACTTGCGTTACCGGAATAGCACTGATGTGGTCTGTATCGCCTTTCAGCAGCGCTTGAACTTCCGTATTTTGATCGGCGTAAATTTTGTAGATAATTTGCGAAATGTGTGGTTTGACTTCGCCCCAATAATTAGGGTTTGTATCCAGTACGTGGCTGTCTCCTTGTTTCCATGAAGTCCATTTCCAAGGACCGCTCGTTACCGTCTTAGCAGGATCTGTACCAAATGCATTCTTTTGCAGCTCTTTAACTGGAACGTCTTTCAATACATGAGCCGGGACCATTTCCGCTACGAGCGCGTATTGGAAAGGAGCATGAACTTGTTTCAGTTTAATGTTAACCGTCTTATCGTCGACTTTCTCGATTTTATCTACTTTATCATAAAGGCTGATCCCAGGAGCCCCGGCTTCCGGGTTGCGAATTGTATTAATTGTAAAGATAATGTCATCCGCAGTGACCGGTTGACCGTCACTCCATTTAGCCGAATCTTTCAATTTCACAGTGTAGGTCTTGCCGTCCTCCGAAATTTTCGGAGCCTCAGCAGCGAGGGACCATGGTTCAGCAGTTACGTCACCGTTGCGGTTCAAATCATACAGCTTAGCGAACAAGAATTGTTCCAAGTCGCCAGAGGAAGTATCGTTAATAAAGATTGGGTTAATGTTTACGATGTCAGAAAATGAGCTCATTGTCAGTGTGCCGCCGTCAACCGGTTGACCGGCTGTTGCTTCGGCATTCGTTTTCGTGCTGTCAGTACCTGAGTTCGATGGAGTTGTTTTCGTGGAAGCGGAATCGTTGGTGCTGCAACCAGCAAATAAAATTCCGACCAGCGATAAAATCAGCAAGATGGACCACAGTTTTCTTTTCCTTACCATCATTTCTTGACTCCTCCTCATAAATATGTAGTTTCATAACTAGAAATACAATTGCACCGGTCAGTCTAGTAAGACTCTGGTAACTGACGCCCCCTTTAATACAGACAACATGTACTGTAGCACTGCTCCTGTTTTCTAGATACGTTCTGGACTCCGGTAAAGCACGAAAATGTCACGCTATGACTCGGAATTCCAGAAAAATTTTCTACCCTTTCTCAAAGGACTAACCTTAAGCGACAACTCTTAACCCCAGAAAAAATCATGAGGGATAATCATAATTACCACTGGTTGGAAATAGAAAATTTATCGACATGAAATTGCATAATCATTCACTAAAAATTGAATTTCATGAAGAAAAAATATAAACCAACGGTTAATAATGCTTTAAGCGGGTCCTCTAGGAAAGGGTGAAAATTCCAATTGAATTATTGTACATAATACATGTGAAAATATCTCACGTCAATACATTTTTAAGCGTGATAAAGTTCACTTTTTTTCAGGAAATGAAAAAAAGAACAGACTATTTACAATATAAATCGCTTACACCTTTTTTGATGTCATGTTTTATGACTTGGACGTCCCTATACAGTGAATATTTATGGATATATTTAGCAATAATTTTATACTTTTCGACTGAAACTTTGTATTATTGTGATGATTACCGTCGAAATGCTGCATTTTTATCACATTCTTTTGATATATCTCGTTTTTGGCGAAAAAAACAGCCGGTTTTTAAGTCCGACTGTTTCATGAATACACTATGTTATTGGGGATGATTCATCCCCGTATCCATCTATTATTAAACAAAATGGCAAGAAACAAAATGGTTATCGCCTACGTTTCGATACTCCGGCACTTGCTGCTTACAGATATCTGAAGCGATGGGACAACGTGTATGAAACTTGCACCCTGAAGGAGGATTGGCCGGACTCGGGATATCCCCTTGAAGTACAATCCGCTCTCTTTTCAAGGTTGGGTCGGGGATCGGAATGGCTGACATCAAGGCTTTGGTATAAGGATGCAAAGGATTTCGGAATAACTCCTCCTTGCTAGTCATCTCGACCATAGAGCCCAGGTACATCACGCCAACCCTGTCACATAAATGCTCCACAACACTTAGATCATGGGAAATGAACAAATATGTAATTTGTTTGTCCCGTCTTAAGTCACTCAGCAAATTAATGATCTGTGCTTGAATCGAAACATCGAGCGCGGAAACCGGCTCATCGGCAACGATAAAATCCGGATTCATGATTAGAGCACGAGCAATACCGATCCGTTGCCGCTGTCCGCCAGAGAACTCATGCGGGTAACGATCGTAGTGATAGCTGGCCAAGCCGCAAATTTGCATCGTTTCGATGACCCGCTTCTTTACTTCCTTCCGATCAGTCAGTCCATGATCATACAGGGCTTCTCCGATAGCATCCCCTACTTTGATGCGTGGGTTCAAAGAACTAAACGGATCCTGAAATACAATTTGCATTTTTGGCCTCAGACGACGCAGATCCTCCTTAGACAATTCATATATTTCTTGGCCCTTATAAGTCACCCGCCCACTTGTCTTATCATGAAGCCGCAGCAGCGTCCGTCCGATCGTACTCTTGCCGCATCCAGACTCTCCAACCAAACCAAAGGATTCCCCTCGTTCAATTTGAAAAGATACATCGTCTACAGCTTTTACGTATCCGACCGTCCGCTGAAATACGCCTCCTGTAATGGGAAAATACTTTTTGAGGCCCTCTACTTCGATTAACGCACCCATTAGACTCCCCTCGCTTCCTCATACAGCCAGCATGCAGTCTTATGTAACTTGTTACCATGGGAACGAAACTCCGGCTGCTTCTGCCGGCAAATATCCATGCAAAATTCGCAGCGATCGTGGAAATGGCAGTTATCCCCAAGTTCAATCGGGTTAGGTACCTGACCTGGAATGGAATACAACCGCTCCTGGTTTTGTCCGATCACCGGCTTTGCCTTTAGCAATCCCTTAGTATACGGATGCTGGGGATTCTTAAATAGTTCATGCACCGGAGCTTCCTCGATAATCTTGCCTGCATACATGACGACAACATAATCGGCCATTTCCGCCACAACTCCAAGATCGTGCGTAATAAGCATAATTGCCGTATTAAGCTTCTTTTTGATCTCGCGCATCAAATCAAGAATTTGCGCCTGTATCGTTACATCAAGCGCCGTCGTTGGCTCATCGGCAATCAGCAGCTTGGGATCACAGCTTAGGGCGATGGCAATCATGACCCGCTGACGCATCCCGCCGCTAAGCTCATGCGGATAGGAATCGAAAATCTTCTCGGCCCGCGGAATCCCGACCAGATTAATGAGTTCGATCGCCCGCTTCTTGGCCTCTTTACGATCTAACAGCAAGTGCATCTTTAGTGGCTCGGTGATTTGATCTCCAATCGTTAGAACCGGGTTTAAGGATGACATTGGCTCTTGGAAAATGATCGAGATTTCCTTCCCCCGAATACGCCCCATTTCGCGTTTGCTTAACTTTAGCAGGTCTTTTTCCTGGTAGAATATCTCTCCCCCGGCGATAACGCCGTGCGGAGCCTCAACCAGCTGCATGAGTGACATCGCAGTCACACTCTTCCCGCAGCCGGACTCTCCAACGACGCCTATCGTCTCTCCTTCACGGATCGAGAAGCTAACTTTATCAACGGCTTTCACTACACCTGCCGAAGTATGAAAATGGGTTTCCAAATTGCGGAATTCCACAAGATTTTTAGACATAGTCGCATCTCCTTATTCGTGTCCCGAGTTTTATCTCTTCATCTTGGGATCAAAAGCGTCGCGCAGCCCATCGCCAATCAGATTAATCGCTACAGTCGTAATCAAAATACACATGCCCGGCGGAATCCACAGCCATGGGCGCTTGCGAAAATCGATCAAATTGTTGGCGTCGGAAATCAAGTTGCCCCAAGACGGCGTTGGCGGTATCACGCCAAGCCCGAGAAAACTCATTGACGATTCATACAATATTGCGCCGGCAACGCTTAAGGTTGCTGTTACAATAATGATTGGAATCGTGTTTGGTAGCAGGTGACGGAATATTTTTCGGCGATCCTTTAAACCCAGTGCATCCGTAGCTACCATAAATTCCTGTTCTCGCAAGGTTAATATTTGTCCGCGTACAAGCCTCGCTAGCGTCGTCCAACTCAGCAGACCAATGATCAGCATCAAATAGTAAATACGCGTATCGGGAGGTACCTTCAAATCTGACATCACCGCACCGAGAATAATTAAAATCGGCAGCGTCGGAAGAGACATAAATATATCAGTAACCCGCATAATTATACTGTCAACGCTTTTGCGATAAAAGCCAGCCAAAGCCCCGAGTATTCCGCCAATAATCACTGTAATGACCGTAGCTACAATTCCCACCAAAAGCGAAATTCTCCCGGCTAGCATGACGCGCAGCAAAATATCACGTCCTAGTTTATCGGTGCCAAACCAGTGGCTGGATGAAGGCGGCAAATTTTTGTTGGCTATCGAATAATCGTATAGTTGATAAGGTGACAAAAATGGACCGATAAAGCATGCCAGAAACATGACCAGCAAAATCAACAGTCCGCCTAAAGCCAGTTTGTTACGACCAAACCGCCGCATCGCCATTCGCCAAGGCGACTCGGGTACTATGGCCGAAGCAGCTGTATTTTTTTTCATCATTGAGATTTCAGTGGCCAATATTATCCCCCCTATTTTAAGCGAATTCGCGGATCAGCTAGGCCGTACAAAACATCCGACAGCAGGTTCCCCAGCAGGGTCAGCACTGCCAAAATCACGGTAAATCCCAGCATAAACGGATAGTCGCGCATAGTAATGGCATTCAGGTAGATATGACCGACCCCAGGCCACGCAAAAATTTTCTCCGTAATTATCGCACCGCTGAAAAGAGCCGGTAGTTCAAAGCCAAGTAAAGTAATAGCTGGTATCATTGCGTTTCGCAAGGCGTGCTTGAAAATTACCGTTCTCTCCTTAAGCCCTTTGGCACGAGCTGTTCGAATATAATCCTGACGAATCACTTCTAACATGCTGGTTCGGAAATAGCGAGTCAAGCTTCCAGTACTAAGCATGGTCAGCACTAAGATCGGAAGGAAGCTGTGCCTAAGTACATCAACAATATGATCCCATCCCATCGCTTTCGAGCCTGCATCCACCATCCCGCCTACCGGGAACCAACCCAGTATCAGCGCAAAAAAACGAATAAGGAGTAGACCTATAAAAAACGATGGTAATGACATACAGATAAAAACAATTAAAGTGATGACTTTATCAAAGAAGGAGTACTGAAATTTAGCTGAAAAAACCCCCGTAAACACCGCGATCGTCCAGCTTAGAATAAGTACGGCAAATGCGATTATAAAGGAGTTCCATACGTAATCGTTAACCACGGCCATGACAGGCTTTTTATGCTGAAATGAATCCCCCATGTCTCCCATCAGCATGCTTTTGACCCAGGTAAAATATCGTAAGTATTCCGGTTGATCCAGACCATAAATCGCTCTAAGCTGATCGGCCCGCTCTTGTGTCATGTTCGGGTTGTTCAGAGCTGTGATGTAATCCCCTGGAATCATGGCGGAAATCGCATATACGATAATGGAAATACCGATCAAAGTGGGGATCATTTGCAGCAGTCTTCGGATAATATACGTTCTCATCGAATTCCCCCTGATTAAGAATGCAGGTGTACCCGGCTCAACAGCCGGGTACATTTACCTATCATTTCAGCTTAAATTATTGTGCGACTTGCACTTGGTACAAGCTGAACGGAAAATCTTTATAAGGGGAAATATCGAACCCGTCTAGACGACCGTTGATGGCGAGCATATTTTTTCTTTGGTACATAAAGATAACCGGCAAATCCTTATTCATTTCTTGGTACATTTCTTTATAAATTTGTTTACGTTGTTCAACTTCCATCGTTTTCTTGCCTTTAGCCATTAATTCATCGACTTTAGGATTGGAGTAGCCATAATCGTTTTGTGAACCCTTCGTAATGTATACGGTATTGTCTGGATCTGGCGTCAAGCCCCAAGCCGCAAAGTACATTTCGAAATCTCCTGTGTTAGATTTATCCATAACCGCGTTGAAGTCGAGCGTTTCAGCGACAATATCTATGCCTAATTCTTTATAGTTTTGCGTCATAATCGGTAACAGCGCATCGACTACCGGATTATCAGCCGTTGCCGAGAAGTTAATTTTGAATTTCTCTCCATCCTTCTCACGAATTCCGTCCTTTCCAACCTTCCATCCCGCCTCATCAAGTAGGCTTTTAGCCTTTTCCAAGTCGAAATCGTATTTTTCAATGTTTTCATCCGTATGCGCCCAGGATACCGTGGATTCCGGAATATTGATGACATTAGCGTATGGTCCGTAAATGCCCTCTACGATTTCTTTGCGGTTTAACCCATAAGTCAGCGCTTGACGCACTTTAACATCCTGGAATTTTTTCAATTTATGATTAAAGGCGATATAGCCGTACCCGTTGTTCGGGAGCAGATTTATATCTACAAAGCCCATTTCTTTCAAAGCTTCTACGTTATCCTCCGAAACGGAAATGCCTTCCTCCATATCGGTCTCACCTTGCTGCAGCATCGGCATATTCGTCGTATCGGTCGTCGTTTTGTAAATCAGGTTTTTCACTTTTGGTGCGCCGAGGAAATATTTATCGTTTGCTTCAAATACTACCTCCTGACCTGGGCTATAGCTGACCAGCTTGTATTGTCCGCTACCTAACGGTTTTGCGTTCAATTTCTTGACTCCGTCAAGGCTGCCCTGCTTATACTCCTTGCCGTAATAATGCTCCGGTAAAATATATACCCCACCTAGCTCAACCGGGGTTAGCGCTGTAAACTCCGTTAAATTAACTTCTACCGTCTGATCATCAATGATTTTGACACCGGAAATTTCCTTGGATTTTCCTTCGTTATATTCTTTAGCGCCTTTAATATTCCAGCTCAGCGGATCGGATTGTCCGTCGTAGCTCTTATCCATGTACATTTTCAACGTAAAATAATAATCCTTTACCGTCATCGGCGTGCCGTCCGTAAACGTAATACCTGGTTTCAAATGATACGTATACTTGAGTCCATCTTCCGAGACATCCACTTTGTCCGCCAAGCTGTTCTCGTAAGTCCCATCCGGTTTTACCGCAATAAACGAATCGAATAAGGCATAGTTCACATAGTAATCATAGGTCGTTTCCATAAACAGCGGGTTAAAGATCCCCTTAGGATCCGTCATTCCGATAATCATCGTATCCTTCCGGTTTGCAGCAGCCTGCGGCGCAAGCGACATATCTGCAGCTTCGATTAGCCCCTCCGTCGCGGTAGACTTTTCAGCCTCTTTCGGTTTTTCTCCCGAAGTCTCTTTCGTTTTATTGGTGCTGTTCGTTTCCTTTGGAGTTTCCGCGTTTTTATTCTTTTCCCCACCGGAGCATGCACTTAAAATAAGCGTGAACACTAGTACTAAAGATAAAAACCCCCACATTGTTTTTCTCATTTATCATTTCCTCCTTAGTTTTTGAAGCTTAACGATTCGGGCCTCACTTGTACAAAGCATCCTCATTGTGTATTCTGGGAGTTTATTATGTAGCCAAAGCCTTCACTGATAGTGACTCGTGGTAAGTTTTCTGTGTTTTCTGTGTCCTCTCTATTTTCTGCCTCCCTTTAAAGTATTAACTTTCTGCAGTGCAGAAGTCTGCCCCTTTGCTTCATAAGACACATAAATCGTCCTTAGACCAATTAGAGCCTTACTTACCACCTTATTAACCATGGCTAGCTTTTGAATGTTCTTGTAGTAGGAGAATTTTAGATCGAGATGGTTCACTTACGGTTCATGATGTGAGTTTGGTAAATCACCCAGGAGGGAATTGCAGCAGCTTATTATGCCTTTGGTAATGAATAAAGCATCAACACGTTAATAACCAATGGTTAATAAGACAATGGACTAAATCTTTTTGAAGAAAGGGGAAAATATTACATTTTTATTTTTGTTCATAATACATGTAAAAATATGTTACGTCAATATTTTTTTATTCAAGTTTTAAGTTAATTTTTATGTATTATATGACCTATACCTATCATTTAATTCCTAATTAAACGCTTTCAATAAAATGTAATGTAATGTTTAATGACATGAGTATAACTGACATTACATGCAAATAACATAAATCGATTAGAAATGGCATTGTTCGACTTTTATCTATGGCCCATTTACTGACACAAATGTCCAACAAAAAACAGCCGGATCATTTGATCCGACTGTTTCTTTAAAAATTGATTACTCGGTGGTGTAAGGAAGCAATGCGATTTGACGAGCACGTTTGATGGCAATCGTCAAAAGGCGTTGGTATTTCGCGCTAGTGCCAGTAACACGACGAGGCAAAATTTTACCGCGTTCGCTGATGAATTTCTTCAGCAGCTCAGTGTCTTTATAGTCAATGTGAGTAATTTTGTTCACAGTGAAGTAGCACACTTTACGACGTTTGTTACGGCCGCCACGGCGAGCCGGTCTCTTGTCGTCTCCGCCTTCTCTTTGTTTGAAGCTCATGCTTTTCAGTCCTTTCCGTAATTAAAATGGCAAATCGTCATCCGAAATATCGATCGGTTTCCCGTCGTCGGAGAAAGGATCGTCTTGATTGCTGCGTGAGAAGTTTCCGCCGCGTTGGCTATTGCCGCCGCCAGCTCCTCCAAATGGAGCTTCCTCTCTCATGCCACCGCCGCCAGACCCGCCTTCGCGGTTTGATTCCAAGAAACGGACGTTATCGGCAATAACTTCAGTCACGTAAACACGTTTTCCTTCGTTATTCTCGTAGTTCCGCACTTGAATGCGTCCTTCCACAGCCGTTAACCGTCCTTTACGCAAATAATTTGCGCAAGTTTCAGCAAGCTGTCTCCAGGTTACAACCGGAATGAAATCCGCTTCGCGCTCTCCGCCCTGCGAAGTAAACGGTCTGTCCACAGCAAGCGTGAACTGAGTAACCGCAACGCCGGAAGGTGTGTAACGCAGCTCCGGATCTCGGGTAAGACGTCCAATCAGAATGACACGGTTCAACAATCAAATCCCCTCCTTCAGGCAAATGTTTTACTAACTTGAAGATTAGGCTACGTCTTTCGTAATGAGATAACGGATAACCTCGTCGGAAATCTTCAAAATCCGTTCAAGTTCAGCAACAACGTCAGGAGTTGCTGTGAAATTTACGAGCACGTAAATTCCATCACGAACTTTGTTAATCTCATACGCAAGCCGGCGTTTGCCCAATACGTCTTGTTTAGTAACTTCACCGCCGTTTTGGATGATGCCTTGGAATTTGTCGACTGTAGCTTGAACAGCTTCTTGTTCAATGTCAGGACGAATAATGTACATCACTTCATATTTGCGCATCTGATTCACCTCCTCTTGGACTATGGCCCCCAAATTCATGACCTTGGGAGCAAGGAGCGAGCGTAAACTCGCACCATATTAATATATCAAATTGGCGGATGAACTGCAAGTACGAACCTTCCGTCACTTTTTTACCTAGTTCCCCCTTCTATTGCATCCTTAAAGCTATCCGCCTCAAAGCTGTAGGTTCCATGCATTATAGCCACCCCCAACAAACCAGCTGCCAAGGTAAACCCCAAGGCCAAAACATGACTGTTTCCCCACAAAGCCCCTGTAATGAGTGAACCGGCAAATGAACCAAGATACTGTATACTGTTAAATACGCCATTAACTGTTCCCCGATAGCCGCTATCCGCTATATCATTCACCAGAGTTTGCGTAAACGTTGATACGGCAATATAGCTCACCATAAACAAAATACACCCTGCCAGGATGAACCCAAAGGTTGGTCTATAAAACATACCGAGCCCGACCGCGCACACCAAAAATGACAGTTGAATCAAAACACAACGGTATCCCTTTGCAGCGAGCCGGCCAGATAGCTTCAGCGTTAGCAAAGCGGCAATGACCGCTGGCATAAACACCTTCCACATCCCATCCATTCCCGTGACCGATTGAAGCTGCTGGGGTACGATAAAAAAGACGGCAACCATGACATAATTATTAAAAAAGGCAGCGGCGTTTAACTTAACAAAGGACATGTTGTGCAGAAGCCCCTGAAACAATGTTTTTAACCCGCTCCCGTCTGTCAGATCCACTTGTGACACCTGCACCGTTATAGCTTGGTCTTCCCTCTTGTCCCTTAATAAGGTCAAAATAAGCAGCCAACTCGCCCCGATAATACAGGCGCATACGAGAAACATCTGATTGACTGGCAGCACATGGTGTACTAAAGGCCCAAACGCAAAGGAAGAAGCGGCTGCAAGGCCAATACAGGAGCTCATGACGCTCATGGCGCGCAGACGACGCCTTCCGTCCAGCCCAGATGAAATCCATGAGAATACGACTGCGATGACCGCTCCGCTCCCCTGCAGTGCTCGTGCAAAGATCAGCCAATAGATGCTGCTGGCGTAGTAAGCCATGACGAGTCCTATGATTACCTGCAGCAATCCAACGAGCACAACTTTTTTATTGCCGATCTTATCGCTCCATAAGCCAAATGGAATTTGGAACAAAGCCTGCGTCAGGCCAAAAATGCCAAGTGCCATACCAGCCAAAGCCGGCGTATAGCCGCTTAATGATTGTGAATATACCGAGATAAACGGCATAACCATCGTCATAGCCACTTGCCGAATGCTTAACGCCAAGCTCAAAATGGCGAGTAAAGCGAACTCCGTTTTCGTAAACCGATCCGCTTGTTGTTGAGGTACCCTGTTCATCCTTACTACATCTCCCATGTAGGCAGTCATTTTTTTTCAAAAATACCCTCTACTAAAACCCGATACACTTCTTCCCATGCCTGTCTTAACGTTAGTCCGTGCTTACGGAGGAACTCGGACTCGTAGATAATAAAGCTCGATTTTTCGATCATATAGATTAAAATTTCCGGACGAATTGTAGGTCTGCAGCCCCCCTGCTCTACAGCCTCGTGTAAGAGATCGGTAAGCAGCCCAACCTTAAACTTCCGGTAAGCTTCGACCTTTTCCCATTCCTGTATGTAAAACTTATGAGCTTCCTCAATCACGCGTAAGGGGAGTTTATATTTGTGGTATGAAAAAACGACCGCCTGAAACTTGTCACGCCAGCCTACGGCCTTATGCATCTCCCCTAGGGTGTTAGCCCGGTCCGTACCAAGCACCTCATCAAAATACCCAGCAATAATGGCATCCTTACCGCTAAAATACTTATATATGGTTTTCTTGCTCATGCCGAGCCCCGCGGCCAAGTCGTCAAGCGAAAACTTACGCAATCCGTGCTTTCCGATCAATAGAGAAGCCTCTTTTAAAATACTCTCTTGCATTCCTGCTCCCCCTTCTTTGATAATGGAAACTCAAAATTAATTTTCAGTTTCCTATCACTCATCTTACGTTCACGACCATTATTTGTAAAGCCCGTTCATTTACATGAAACCACAGTCGCCCGCAAACAATAGGAACGTATTTCGTACATCATAATCACATTCCCTCAAAGGAGGCTATTCCCATGGGTGAACGAACGGAATTTGAAGAAGGAGACCGTGCTCCTAATCCCGGCGTCTATGTTGAGGTTGGTGAGGCACGCAGCTTCCACACACAAATCGAGGATCCACAGCGAATTACGATGAACAAGGGTGACATATTCCCTGAACCCAAGAACAAAAATCGAAAGTGGAAAAAAGCGGAGAAGGCTCGTGTTCACTAAAAGAAAAAAATTGTGCTGCAACGGATGTATATAAATAGGCATCCTGCGCATAATACACTCAGACGGCGATGCAAGAGAGGTGTGGTTCCGTTGGAGGGTTCAGCGAGAAACAAACCGTTAGGAGTCTTGTCCACGATTGCAGAAGCTAAGAACGCAGGTTAGTGAGGACCCCTCTTCGCTAGCGTGTGCTTGCTAAGGCAAATGTCGAACGTTTCGTGCTTGTGAGAAAAGAATTCCAAAATCCAGCATGCCGTCAACCAGAGGAAGGACCCTGTTAAGGGTCCTTCTAATTTTTGCTGTATAAAATAAAAAAAACCTTACGACGATTCGTAAAGGTTCATGTACTTAAATAAGTGTTAAGTTTGAATGGCGGAGAGGGTGGGATTCGAACCCACGCACGCCTTGCGACGCCTAATTGATTTCGAGTCAACCCCCTTGGGCCTCTTGGGTACCTCTCCACAGCAAGCAAGAATGATTGTACCATGAATCCAAAAGCTTTGCAATAGAGGGTGCTCACCTTGCTTCAGCAATACCCAAAACGTGGCACATCATAACCTAAAAGCCCCCATATATCAACGTTTGGGGTATGTCCTATCTCAACATTTATATATCAGTTTGATCTTTTGCCTCCACATTCTGCTCTTCCGAAGACCGCAATACCTTTCGCATGTTCTTTTCAAATTTAGCACGTGGAATAAGCACACTATGCTTACATCCAACACATTTGATGCGAATGTCCATCCCCATGCGAATAATTTCCATCTCATTACAACCGCACGGGTGGTTTTTCTTCATCAAGACGATATCGCCTAATTGAAATTCCTTCCGTTCCATATCTCTTCTCCTATTCTTAATGAATCATATGTACCTCTCAGCAGACTTTCCTTCTACTTACCCTTGTAACGCATCTTGGGAAGGTAGGGGGGATATTCCCCCCCTACTATTCAATAGGAAGCTTCAGTGCGGCCATTTCAGCCTCCTCCAACGCCTCTTTGGCGTACGTTTGGATTTGACGCTCAACGTCTGCCCGAACACCAGGGACACATTCTACCGCAATGCGGATGACGTACTCACTAGCCGTTAGTGATTGTATGCCCAATACATTAGGCACCTGAGGAACAATTTTACTGTTCTCCTTCAGCTTTTCCATCGCATGTTGAAGCAGCTCTATGCTGTCTTCCAGCTTGCGTGTATTGCTAAACGGCAAATCAACAACGGCAAGGGCTGTCCCTATCGAAAAATTCGTCACATTCGTGATCAGTCCGTTCGGAATAATATGGACTTCCCCAGTCGAGCTTACCAAGCGTGTCGATCTGAGCCCGATAATTTCTACCGTTCCTTTCAAATTACCCGTTTGAATGACGTCGCCTACCGCAAATTGATCCTCTAGAATGATGAAAAAGCCAGTAATCACATCCTTGACCAAGCTCTGAGCGCCAAAACCAATCGCAAGTCCAAGTACACTGGCCCCTGCAAGCAGCGGCGCTACATTAAACCCAAGCTCCCCCAGAACGAGCATCACCATTATAAAATTGCTTGTGATCGACGTTATGTTTTTTAACAGCTCCCCTACCGTCACAATGCGGCGAGGATTCATTTGCAGACGACTCTTCTCCCGTCGTTCCAAGGACCGGTCTATGATTCGGTATACCAATCTAATAACCACGCGGGTTAAAGCAAAAATCAGCAGAATTTTTATACCGGATAATAACACATGTTCCCACATATTCATATCTGTAAACCAAGTCCATACCCGATCCTTCCAGGTATTGGCGGCATGCAACACACTGTCTGTATCCGTCGCCATTAACATATATATACCATCCTTTTCTTCGCAAAAATAATGACAATCTCTAGACCTCTTTAGAGAAAAGACTAGAGCTTGATGTTATCATAGCCCATCGCACTTGGCGAGTAAATCCCCCGAATTTCTACTGTCTCAGAGACAATAATTTCACGTACAGCTCCTAGTGCATGCCCCGGAAAACGAATGGATAACGCACACCCTGCCGTAATCTCCTTCGGCGTCGGACACAAATCAATGTCCACTTCGGCATACTCCAACAGCATCTCTGCACGTAAAGCCTGCTGCGTCGAATCAAAAGCCATGACCAACCATCCATCCATAGGCTTTACCTCCCTTTTTTAGAGTTATGACTTAAGTCCGAGTATAGAATTTTCACTTCTTCCATATACTATCTACTAAATCTACGAGAAGCAACTGGGGCCAGCAATTCTATCAAATTCGATTCTATGTTTAGAAAGGAAGATTCCATGTCACAGATCCAACCTTCGATCCCAGGACCCGAAATCCCTTATCTTAAAATCCCTCACAGTGAGCCTGGCATCCATTCAGCCATCATTCACCGGTTACTGCTGCATTTTGCCAAAGTTTCCCCAGGGCAAGATGTCATAATCGTTTGCATCGGGACAGATCGCTCCACCGGTGATTGTTTAGGACCTCTGGTTGGTACTGCACTGGCTAAATACAACTGTCCGCACTTTCACCTTTATGGTACCTTGGATGAACCTGTGCATGCGATGAATTTAAAAGAAACACTGGAGAAAATTAATGACCGATTTATAAACCCATATATCATCAGCATTGATGCTTGCCTTGGGCAAACTACCAGTGTAGGCTCCATTCAAGTCGTACAAGGGCCCCTGCGTCCTGGAGCAGGCGTAAATAAAGAATTACCGCCGGTTGGCGATATCCATCTAACTGGGATCGTCAATGTCGGCGGCTTTATGGAATACTTCGTATTGCAAAACACCCGTTTAAGTCTTGTCATGAGATTATCGGAAATAATTTCCAGTTGTTTATATCGTGCCATTAAAGAATGGAATCGGAACCTTATTCCCCTAGCGAGGCGAGAGCAATAGCTTCCCTTTCCTCAGGAGATAGTGCATGGGCCGAATCTCCTTTGGAGATGGATTTAGCATATACAAAGGATCCGTCTCGGTTATAAAGGCCGGTAATGACTACACCGTCTTGTTCATCATTGATGAAAGCGATGGAGAAGCTAAGATCATTGCCCGTTTCGTTAAATGCGTTATATCGCTTGATGCCGATTTTCGCCTTTTGTTTAGGCATGAGCTTTTGCAGCTTCCTTAATTGCTGTTGTTGATCATCTTGGACATCCTCAATTTTTTCCTGTGTGACCTTTAAATCAACAAGCAGTGCTTCCAGATTGTCTATGCCAGTGTCTTGCATCATAAGCTCGTATTTCTTTCTCATCTTCCGCAGCTTGCTTCCTTGGACAAAATTCCAGATGAGCAGCCAAAGAAATATAATTAAAAATCCAAAGATAATCAACGCCAACTGTTCAGAGATGAGTTCGTTCAATTCCTGCATGTTCAGTCTACTCCTTATGCCTAATATAACTTGGTCAAGCTTTTTACGGCAAAGATTAATGCTTCAACATCCTGGGTAGTCGTATTGTATCCCACACTCGCTCTTACGGCCCCACCCTCCAGCGTTCCCGCTGTTTGGTGGCCAAGAGGTGTGCAGTGATACCCAGCTCGAACGGCAATACCATAATCGCGATCTAAGGCGAATGCTACTTCTGATGCGTCACGACCTGCCATAGTAAAAGATACAATGCCAGTTCGCGATTCCCCTAACGAAGGGCCTATGATGGAAATTCCAGCGATCGATTGCAGCTCCTCCATGATAAACTGGGTTAACTCCCATTCCTTTTGGTAAATATACTCTACACCCTGCTTTAGCACAAAGGAAACCCCTGCCCCAAGGCCAGCAATTCCAGGCGCATTCGCCGTTCCCGCTTCAAATCGATCGGGCCTTACGTCAGGCTGTTCTGGAGCCTCTGATTGGCTACCTGTTCCTCCATGCAGCAATGGCTCTAAATCAATCTCTGGCCGAATATATAGCCCACCAGTCCCCTGCGGACCAAGCAAACCTTTATGACCTGGAAAGGCCATCAAATCAATATTTAAATCCTGTACATCAATCGGATATGTTCCCGCGGTTTGAGCTGCATCCACCAGCAAAGTCGCTCCATGCTCATGCGCTACCGCACTAATATCATGTATTGGCAAAATGCTCCCTAATAAATTAGAGCTATGAGAACAAACCACTAAGCGAGTCGTCGGTTTAAACCTCGTTTTCAAATCCTCAAGATTTAACTTTCCTTCTCGATCTACGGCAGCATAGTCCACAGAGATACCTTGTGTTCTTCTCAAGTATTCCAGTGGCCTTCTTACCGAATTGTGTTCAATCATCGTTGCAATCACATGATCTCCAGGCCTCAGAAAACCTTTTATAGCCAAATTCAGAGCCGAAGTCGTATTAGAGGTAAAAGCAATGTTGTTTGGATTAGAGATGTTAAACAATTTAGCAAGCTGTGAGCGTGTTCTAAACAGAACCCTTCCTGCCTGCAGCGCCATGCTATGATTTCCACGCCCTGCATTGGCAGCCGGTCCGTTTAGTATTTCCATCATGGCTTCTCCTACCCCAGGAGGTTTTGGCCAGGATGTGGCAGCATGATCCAGATAGATGATCGCTTTCTTATCCGTACACTTTCTCCCCCTTCGGCTTCGTCTCAAAGTTCAAATCAATCAAGAATGACATACCCCTCTTTTATCCGGATCATACAACGATCCCGTCAAAAAGATGAATATGTCATCACCTGCTTAACCCAGCATATCGAGCAATCTTTGCAAGTCCTGCTGACTGTAGTAATTAATCTCGATTTTGCCTTTGTCTTTATTGGCCTTAATTTTCACCGTCGTTTTATAGCGTTCCCGTAAACTCTCTTCCACTTCCTCAATATATGGATCCCGTTTTTTATTCGTGGTTTTCGGTTTTTCCTGTTTTTTACGGTCTAACTGTTGAACGGCATCCTCCAGATCACGGACACTCCATTCGTGGTCGATACACTGCTTGGCTAACTGTTTAATCGTTGCTGCATCCTTCAACCCGACCAAAGCACGCGCATGTCCCATTGACAATGTTCCACGTGAAACATATTCCTTCACATCCTCCGGCAAAGACAAAAGCCGTAAAAAGTTTGCAATGTGCGAACGAGATTTCCCTACTTTAAGTGAAAGTTCCTCTTGCGTCAACTGGAACTGATCCATCAGGCCCTGATAAGCCACTGCTACTTCCATCGCATTAAGATTTTCACGCTGCAGATTTTCAATTAAGGCTATTTCCATTACTTGCTGATCGGAAAATGATCTAACTACTGCAGGAATCGTCGCGTTTCCACAAAATTGCGAAGCTCTAAACCGACGTTCACCTGCTATAATTTCATAACCTTTAAGCACACTGCGAACAATGATCGGCTGAATTATGCCATGTTGGCGAATCGATTCAGCCAATTCCCGTATAGCATCCTCATCAAATGTCTTTCGCGGTTGATACGGGTTGGCTCGAAGTTGACTTAAAGGGATTTCTATCACCTTGTCATCTTCTTGAATAGAAAGCGATGGAATTAAGGCATCCAGACCTTTGCCCAATCGTTTACTCATAAGAGACCACTTCCTTTGCCAACTCTAAATAAACTTCTGCACCCTTGGAGCGCGGATCATACGTAATAATCGATTGACCGTGGGACGGAGCTTCACTAAGTCGAACGTTCCGTGGAATAACTGTCTTATATACTTTTTGTTGAAAATATTTCTTCACTTCTTCAATAACTTGAATTCCCAAATTCGTACGTGCATCAAACATCGTCAATAATACACCTTCGATTTGAAGCGTTGTGTTCAAATGTTTTTGTACAAGTCGAACTGTATTTAACAACTGGCTAAGACCTTCCAGCGCGTAATATTCACATTGAATTGGAATCAATACAGAATCTGCCGCTGTCAACGAGTTAATTGTTAAAATGCCTAAAGAAGGCGGGCAATCAATCAAAATATAATCGTATAAATTTTTGACAAGTTGGAGCGACTTCTTCAAACGTACTTCCCGAGATATCGTCGGAACAAGTTCTATTTCAGCACCAGCTAACTGAATCGTTGCCGGAATGATGTCAAGATTTTCGATCTCCGTATGATAAATTGCATCCTTTGGATGCACTTCATTTATCAACACGTCATAAATACAGTTAGGCACATCTGCTTTATTAATTCCTACTCCGCTAGTTGTATTCCCTTGTGGATCAATATCAATAAGCAGCACTTTTTTACCGATCGCGGCAAGTCCTGCTCCCAAATTAACGGAAGTCGTCGTTTTACCGACTCCCCCCTTTTGGTTAGCTATGGCAATGATTTTAGACAATCCAGTTCACCTCAATATAATAGAAGAATCTTCTTGTAGTTATTGGAATAGTAATAGGACTCAGGCTGCAGCTACAAAAAGAGCAAAAGCACTTCATGGTGAATCAACTTTGCGGTTTGATTCCTGATACTGTGAGCTGGCATATGGACGCAGCATAACAGTGAGCCGATGAGCATCCGCTATTTTTCGCGAAAAAGAAGCTGACCTTAAACCTCGCGGTTAGGGTCAGCGAGAATAGTTATGAGCGTTTAGGAATCTGAATCACAATTTCGTAATGATCCTCATGATCCTTCTCTTGTGTCTTGATTTGCAATCCGGAACCGGACACCATATCAATCGATTGGCGAATCGTATTTAGCGCAAGTCTGACGTCCTTCGTAAATGAAATTCGCTTCGATTTTGCTTTTTTATTTTTGTTGACTTCCTTGTAAAAAGCGATCCGTGCTTCCGTTTGTTTTACGTTCAATTCTTTATGGATAATTTCTTCTAATACCTTGAGCTGCTGTTCCTCTGTGTCAAGGGACAACAGAGCACGGGCATGACGCTCCGTGATTTTACGCTCCATAAGCGCATTTTTGACTTGTTCAGGCAAATGAAGCAATCTGATTTTGTTCGCAATCGTTGATTGACTTTTCCCCAATCTTTGAGCTAGGCTTTCCTGCGTCAACTGATGCAAATCAATCAGATTCTGATAAGCTAAAGCTTCCTCAATCGAAGTAAGTCCTTCGCGCTGCAGATTTTCAATCAATGCAATTGATGCAGCCTGCGAATCATTAAAATCGCGAAGAATAGCAGGAATCGATTCTAATCCCAGCTTCTTGACGGCACGCCAGCGCCGCTCGCCAGCAATAATTTCATACTTATCATTGCGGTAGCGAACAACAATAGGTTGGATAACCCCATGTGTTTTTATCGTCTGACATAATTCATCAATCTTCTCATCATCAAAAATCGTCCGAGGTTGGTAAGGACTGCCGACAATTTCCCCTACCGGGATTTGTTTCACTTCGTCTCCGCTGCTTCGTTCAGTCAAACCAAACAATTTAGAAAATTGTTCTTTCATTCCGTAAATTACCACCTAGTTTCAAAGTGACATAAGGCTGATGCCTTACGGGCAACACCCCGTTGAAAGGATGAGCTGCAAGTAAAATCTTCCCTACAAACGGGCAAAACTGAACCCATAAACCAGCGTCATACTAGAACAAATGATAGAAATGGTGATAAAACAACAAAAAAAGGCCAAGACAATGTTGAGATCGCCTATTTCGACCCATTTGATTCGTATGACTGATTCATCGAAATCCCGATACATCTATTCTACCACTTTTTCCTCTATAATCCTATTCTCTTATTTTGATAACTTAAATAAAAACACAAATAAAAAATGAAATGTCGCTGTAGAAGCAAACCCCTCTCAGCATTATGTTTCACGTGGAACAATCTGCTAAGAGGGATTCATTGTTTATACGATAGGTGATTTTAAAGGAGTACCCGCTTTACGAGGATACTTTTTAGGGGTAGCGGCTGTTTTCTTAACAATGACGATGTGCCGCTCCGAATTTTCCATAGGTAAAGTGAATTGCGGATTGCTAAGCAGCTTTCCTTTCAACTCAGACAAGCTTCGAGCCGCTTCCTTCACTTCCTCCTCTGTATTACTACCTTTCATTGCGGCAAATACACCGCCGGTTCTAACAAACGGTAAGCAAAATTCATTAAGCACTGTCATACGAGCGACCGCCCTGGCAGTGACGAGATCAAAGGAATCTCTAAGCGTATCCTTCCGAGCCATATCTTCTGCCCGACCATGCAGCAGATTAACATCCTTTAACTGCAGCTTATCTGCTACATTTTGCAGAAAGTTGATCCGTTTATTTAGTGAGTCGATGATCGTAAGCTTGATATGAGGATAACAAATCTTTAGCGGAATCCCCGGGAAACCTGCTCCCGACCCAATATCCGCAAGTGTTGTTATCTCCTCCATCGGAACATAAAACGATAATGAAATCGAGTCATAGAAGTGTTTGATGTATACCTGATCCCGTTCGGTAATTCCAGTCAAATTCATTTTTTCGTTCCAGGCTACAAGTTCTTCGTAATATACCTCAAATTGATGCAACTGCTCCTCCGAGAGTTCTATCCCGTGTTCAGACAATAAGGAGCAAAAATGAGCTTGTATAGAATCCAATGCTTACCCTCCCGCTGCAGTAACCCGATTATAGTGTTCCAAATACACGAGCAGAATTGAAATATCCGCTGGTGTAACCCCGGAAATTCGGGATGCCTGACCGATGGAGATCGGACGTATTTTCGCAAGCTTTTGACGTGCCTCAATAGCAAGACCTTGAATATCGTCATAACTGATTTGTTCAGGAATCTTTTTCTTTTCCATTTTTTGTAATCTTTCAACATGCATCAATTGCTTTTCAATATATCCGGCATATTTAATTTGAATCTCCACTTGCTCCTGCATTTCTTCGTCCAGTTCTACCTCTGAAGGTGATACCTGGCTAATATGTGAGTAGTTCACTTCCGGACGTCTCAAAATAGTCAATAAGTTGCTGCCATCCTGAATTGGTGTAGAGCCCAGCGACTCCAACAGTGCATTGACCTCCGATGGCTTAACCTTTGTTATACGCAAACGTTCAATTTCCTGTTCAACCTTATGCTTTTTATCTAAGAAGCGGTCATATCTCTCTTGAGAAATAAGCCCGATTTCATAGCCGATTGGGGTAAGACGCAGATCCGCATTGTCGTGGCGAAGCAGCAAGCGGTATTCCGCACGGGAAGTCAGCAAACGATACGGTTCGTTCGTTCCCTTCGTCACCAGATCGTCGATCAGCACGCCAATGTACCCTTGTGAGCGGTCCAGGATGACAGGTTCTTGTCCTTGCACCTTACGTGCCGCATTGATCCCAGCCATAATGCCCTGTCCAGCGGCTTCCTCATATCCAGAGGTCCCGTTGATTTGTCCCGCCGTAAACAATCCTGGCAAACGTTTCGTCTCCAGGGATGGCCACAGCTGGGTAGGTACGACAGCATCATATTCAATGGCGTAACCGGTACGCATCATTTTTACGTTTTGCAGGCCTGGTACGGAACGCAGCATTTGAAGCTGAACTTCCTCTGGCATACTGGTAGAGAACCCCTGCACGTAATACTCTGACGTATTTTTCCCTTCAGGTTCAAGGAATATCTGGTGCTTCGGCTTGTCACTGAATCTCACAATTTTGTCCTCTATGGATGGACAGTATCTTGGACCGGTCCCTTCAATAACTCCGGAAAACATCGGTGCACGGTGCAGATTCTCCGTAATAATCTGATGCGTTTCCGCAGAGGTGTATGTTAACCAGCAAGGAAGCTGTTCATTATCCGAGCTTTTCGTCTCATAGGAAAAAAACTTCGGATGCTCGTCTCCCGGTTGAATTTCAGTCTGCGAAAAATCGATCGTTTCCTTATGCACCCGCGGCGGTGTACCGGTCTTGAACCGAACGAGTTCCAATCCGAGCTCCTTCAAATGGTGAGACAGCCGCACAGATGGCTGCTGGTTGTTCGGTCCGCTCTCATACATCAGCTCACCCATGATGATTTTGCCGCGAAGATAAGTCCCTGTCGTGAGAACCACCGCTTTAGCACGGTATTCCGCACCGGTCTTGGTGATGACGCCCACACACTGGCCATCCTCAACGATCAGCTCTTCCACCATGCCTTGCTGCATCGTCAAATTCGGCTCTCTTTCCATCGTTTCCTTCATCGTATGCTGATAATCAAACTTATCTGCCTGCGCCCGCAGCGCATGCACTGCCGGCCCTTTCCCGGTATTCAGCATCCGCATTTGAATAAACGTTTTATCGATATTGCGGCCCATTTCACCGCCCAGCGCATCGATTTCCCGGACCACATGCCCTTTCGCCGGACCTCCGATCGAAGGATTGCACGGCATAAATGCGATCATATCCAAATTAATCGTGATCATCAGCGTGCGACAGCCCATTCGCGCAGCAGCCAAAGAAGCTTCACTGCCTGCATGGCCAGCGCCCACGACGATCACGTCATAGTCTCCACCAGCATAACCCATCCCAACGACCTCCTTATATCCAAAGCAGAACGAAAACCTTTCCGCCAGATCATTCTCTTAGCATATATTGCTAAATTCTTCTGTATCATCATACCATGAACGATAACCCGCAATACGTAAACCAGTCTATTTACCCAAGCAAAACTGCGAGAAAATTTGATCGATCAACGCATCCGGCGCAGAGTCCCCGATCACTTCACCAAGTTGCTCCCAGGCCAGACGCACATCAATCTGCAAAATATCGATCGGTATGCCGCTATCCGCCGCCTCATACGCATCCTTGAGCGACTGCTTCGCTTTCTTCAGCAAGGCAATATGCCGCACGTTGCTGACATAAGTCAAATCATTGGATTCCAGCTCCCCGCCAAAGAAAAGACGAGCGATGGCCTCCTCCAAATGATCCAAGCCTTCCTCCGTTCTTACCGACAGCTCTACAATCGATTCCTCGGAAAAATAACGCCGTACTACCTTTCGATCCAACTGCTGCGGTAAATCAATCTTATTGAGCAGTACAATCGTGGACCTGCCGTTCAGCTGCTCCATCAGTGCAATTTCGTCCTCATTCAGCGCCTCCGCGCTGTTGAGCACGAGCAGAATCAGGTCCGCTTCATTTACCGCGGCCTTCGAGCGTTCCACCCCGATTCGTTCGACGACATCCATCGTCTCACGAATCCCCGCTGTATCCAGCAGCTTCAGCGGAATATTATTGATCGTCACGTATTCCTCAATCACATCCCGCGTCGTACCGGGAATGTCCGTGACGATCGCTTTATTTTCCCGGGCCAGGGCATTCATCAGCGATGATTTGCCAACATTCGGCCGTCCTACAATCGCCGTGGTAATGCCTTCACGCAGTATTTTTCCCTGATTCGCCGTCTTCAGCAGCCCATCGATCCCCTCAGAAACCTCCGAGCATTTGCGCTTAATAAAATCCATCGTCATCGACTCTACATCATGCTCCGGATAATCGATATTCACTTCGATATGCGCCAGCGTCTCCACCAGCGTATGACGAAGCTTGTTTATTCTCCGCGACAAATCCCCTTCCACCTGCTTCAGCGCTACCGAAAACGCCCGATCCGACTTCGACCGAATCAGGTCAATCACCGCCTCAGCCTGCGACAAATCGATCCGCCCGTTCAAAAACGCTCGCTTCGTAAACTCTCCCGGCTCCGCCAGCCGAATCCCCGGCTGCTGAAGCAGCAAATCCATCACCCGCTTCACCGAAATAATCCCGCCGTGCGTGCTAATCTCTACAACATCCTCCGTCGTAAACGACCGTGGCGCCCGAAAAACCGTCACCAGCACCTCTTCCAGCTTCTCATTCGACTCCGGGTCCACAATAAACCCGTAATGCACCGTATGACTCTCCGCATCGTTCAGCGCCGTTCTGGAGCGAAACAACCGCCCCACCTCTCCAATTGACTCCGGCCCGCTCACACGGATCACCGCAATCCCGCTTTCACCTACCGCCGTAGATATGGCTGCGATCGTATCGCTTAACATATAGTCTCACCTCACACCGTTGTTCTTTAATCTATTTTGAATAATTATTTACGAATTGCCCTTGCCCCGCTCCACGCCGAGCGCATTCCCGAAGGGAACAGCGTCCTCCTTGCACGAAGTAACTCCAAATGCACAAAGTAGAGAGAGCAAAAAGTAAAGCGTGCCCCGAAGGGGCGACAAGCGACTCCAACATCGCACTCAGCTATATACCTTCGAAAGCAGCAGTGTCCCCAGCATGTTTTCAGGTTACCCAGGTGCTCCAAAAGAAAGACGTACCCGAAGGGGGAAAAGCGTTCCCCGCACGTAGCCCAAGCGCATCCCCGAAGGGGACAGCGGCAGGAGCGCCTCTCTCCATCCTACGTTAATCCAGTTTGCGGGATTCCAAAGGGCGGCAGGCCCTTTGGGGCCCTCCCTTACGGTAAGGGAGGGTTTGGGAGGGATGAGATACAAAAAACGCAACAACCTCCCCCGGCAACTGCCGAAGAAACGTCATTGCGTCTCCATTCATTTGCTTTGCTTCAGTGAAATAACGACCCGCCGGTTCGGCTCCTCGCCCTTACTATACGTCTTAACCTCCGGATGATCCTGAAGTTTGGAATGAATCACTTTGCGCTCCTGCGGCGACATGGGTTCAAGAGTAACCTCTTTACGTGTACGAACGACCCGTCCGGCCAACCGTACGGCGAGATCCTCCAATGTCTTCTTCCGACGTTCGCGGAAATTTTCAGCGTCCAGAACGATTCGGATGAAGCTGTCGGAATAACGGTTAGCGATAATATTCGCCAAATATTGCAAAGCATCGAGAGTCTGTCCTCTCCGCCCAATCATAAGCCCTAAATCATTACCTGAAATGTTTAATACGGTGTGGTCTTTCCCATGAACCACCTCAACATCGACATGGAGGCCCATGTTTTCACCGACGTCCCGTACAAATGACGCCGCCTCTTCATAGGGGGCTTTCCCCCCGTATTCCTCCTTCTCCTCAGTCGGAGAAGGCATACGGGATTCCAAAGCACTCCCCTTCGGAGATGGAACCGACACAGGCTCCTCAAGCAAGGTAAGCTCTACCTTTGCTTCCTTCACCCCAATCAGCCCCAGGAATCCTTTTGACGGCTGCTCCAACACATTCACGGCAACTTTATCCTCGGTGGTGCCGAGCTTGGCCAATCCTTGTTTTACAGCATCTTCAATGGTTTTTCCCGACGTCACAATTTTATTCATTTCGATTTTTTGGCCTCCTTGGCGCCTTTACCGGGATGACCGGCTTTTAAATTCGAACCGCCCCGCTTCGATTTACCAGACGAACCGCCTGGTCCACCGTTTACTACCCCTGCAACCGGTTCTTTCTTGCGGTAAATAAAGTAGTTCTGCCCAATCGTGTACAGGTTACTGAAAATCCAGTACAACGGCAAAGCGGCAGGGAAGTTGTATGCCATAATGAAAATCAAAATTGGATAAACAAACATCATGAACTGCATTGGCCCTTGCATGCCGGATGGGTTCATGCTAGACATCATTTTCGTTTGAATGAACGTTGTTAAAGCCGCGATCGCCGGCAAAATAAACAGCTTGTCCGGTTCACCGAGCTGCAACCACAGGAATGAATGGTCACGGATCGCCGCATTATGATAAATTGAGTTATACAAGGCGATGAACACCGGCATTTGAATAATAAGCGGGAAACATCCAGCCATTGGATTGACCTTGTTTTCCTGGAACAGCTTCATCGTTTCCTGCTGTTGTTTTTCCGGGTTATCCTTATATTGTTCTCTAATTTTATTAAGCTCAGGTTGAATTGCTTGCATTGCCTTTGAACTCTTGACCTGCTTGAGTGTCAACGGCAGGATCAAAGTACGCACGATAAGCACCATGATTAGAATGGCTAAACCATAAGCCCCGCCAAACCAATCAGCAAATGTATCCAGCGCCAGTGAGAAATAATAAACTACATTAGCTGTCCACCACGAGTTACTTGTTCTCATGCTTTCTGTTGTGGTGGCCAAATTCGTGCTCTGCGTTCCGCATCCGGCCAATAAAACTACCAGCCCGATCGCCATTATGAGAAGAAGCCACCTTCTTCTGTTCGTCATCATTCGCGACACTTCAAAACCCCTCTCTTAACCTATCCATTCATCGTAAATCATAACATAATTAAAGGGACAAAGAAACAAGACCACCTATCTCCCGGAAGACCTTAGCAGCGCGGCTTTCCGCAGGACATGAAGCACGCTTTTTTCGAGCTCTTTATAGGGCATTCCGACGGCACCATTTCGTACAATTAAAATCAGATCCACATGGTCCCTAATTTCCGCCTCATGCAGTCGAACAATTTCTTTAAGCATTCGGCGCATCCGGTTGCGGACGACGGCGTTCCCAATCTTTTTACTGGCGGACACCCCCAGCCGAAACCGTTCAATATCAGGCTTATTGGACCAATAGACGACAAGCTGACGGTTGGCAAAAGACTTTCCGAACCGGTAAATCCGGTTGAAGTCGGCTCGGTTTCTTAAACGAAGTTTCTTGTGCACGAGCAATCTCCTTAGTCAACTTCCTTGTTTTATTTCAAAGGGCACACTTTCCCATTATTATTAACCAACATGCAAACAGATACTTACTTTTACCGCTGGTAACAAAAAAAGACCACCGCAGTGGTCTTTACGCACGCTTTACGCACTCAATACTTTTCTGCCTTTGAGACGACGAGCAGCGAGCACCTTGCGGCCGTTTTTCGTGCTCATTCTTTTACGGAAACCATGAACCTTTTTGCGTTTGCTCACGTTCGGTTTAAAAGTCGGTTTCATTTATTGCACCCCCTTAAAGGAATCACTGTCTATTCACCATTTTCATATCCACAGAAAATGCCTTTTTACATTAAATCATAACCCCTTCAAAAAGTCAACTGAACCTGGCATATCTTTTCTCCTCTTTTTACTTATACACAGTCCACATCCCTCCGCGATCAAAAACTAGTTTTCCACAGTCCTTTCTCCCTAAATTCTTCGCATAATAAGTTATACACATGTGGAAAACTATTTAGATGTAGCAAGTTAATTTCCGATAAGCGCTTACAAGAAAAATGTTTACAGAGATATGGAAACGGAGTATATTGGGAAATGAAAGTTGTATACAAGTATACTTGTAGAGAAAAGAGGTGCAGTTTTCCATGAAACTTGGCATGATTGGGCTCGGAAAAATGGGTTTTAATCTCGCTTTAAATCTGCTGAACCATGGGCATGAGGTCGTTGCCCACGATATGAACCGGGAACTTATTGACGATGCTGCTAAACAGGGGGCTGCCGCTGCCTATAGTTTGGAAGAGCTGGTCAGTGCGCTGGAGAAACCGCGCATCATTTGGATTATGGTTCCTGCGGGTAAGGCCCTGCAGTCCGTGGTTAATAGCCTAACCCCACTGCTGGATAAAGGAGACATTATCATCGACGGAGGCAACTCCCATTACAAAAACTCGATTACCCTTGGTGAGCAGTTGTCCTCCCAGGGAATACAGTTTTTCGATGTAGGTACCTCCGGGGGCGTAGACGGCGCCGAACAAGGCGGCTGCTTTATGATCGGCGGCGATGAAGCAGTATTCAAGCACATCGAGCCACTTTTCCGTGACATTGCCGTTGATAATGGATATTTATATGCAGGAAAACAAGGAAGTGGACATTTTCTAAAAATGGTCCATAACGGCATTGAGTACGGCATGATGCAGTCCATTGCCGAAGGCTTCGAGCTGCTGGATAAAAGTCCGTTTGATTACGACTTTGAGCATGTGGCCCAGGTATGGTCGAACGGCTCGGTCATTCGCGGCTGGCTCATGGATCTGATGCAAAATGCGTTCTCCAAAGACCCTAAACTGGATAGTATTCGCGGGGTAATGAATTCATCCGGTGAAGGCAAATGGACCGTAGAAACCGCACTCGATTTGCAGGCAAACGCTCCTGTAATCGCAATGTCTCTATTCATGCGATATCGTTCATTAGAGGAAGATACGTTCCACGGGAAGGTTGTGGCCGCCTTGCGGAATGAATTTGGAGGACATGCGGTCCAAGCCACAAAGTAAGCTGCGCTCTTACCAATCCAAAGTGATTCATGCTATGATCTAAGTATTTACAACAACTAAATGTTCATAGTAAATGAATTTCCTGGATAGGGGTCAAGTGATATGCAGTATCCATCTTCATGGTTAAAAGGTAGTTCTTTAGGTGAATCGATAGCCGCCGAACTTCGGCTGCAAATTATAAATGGAACTATTAAGCCGGGCGTAGTTCTGTCCGAAAATCGCATCGCAGCGGATTTTGGAACGAGCCGCTCCCCGGTGCGAGAGGCTTTGAAAACGTTATCCGGCGAAGGCCTGATCACACTGCAACGGATGGGAGCCGTCGTAAACGGGCTCAGTCTTCAAGATATTGAGGAACTTTACGATGTCCGGTACCTCATTGAGAGCTTTGCCTGGCAGCGGGTCGCCGCCGATCCGGTTGAGCTGATTTCACAGCTTGAGCAGATCGTCGACAAAATGGAGCTGGCCGGTAAATACCACGATATAGTGGAGTTTGCCTATCAGGATTTGTGTTTTCACGAATCCATCATTACAGAGGCGAAGCATACGAGAATTTTGCATCTGTGGACCAGTATTCGTCAAATTGTGATGACCGTCATGCTTATTACAACCAACGATGTACTGTCCCAAGGCGAACAAAAAATAAAATACGTCGTCAATAAGCATCGCAAGCTGCTTCGAGGCTTGGAATCAAGAAATAATGATATCATTTTGCATAACGTTGAAGAATACTTCGCCGATTCGCATCGCACGCTCCATACGAGTATTCCTAAGTAATACGCAGGTTGACGCTATAGATTTTTGCTCCTTGCAATGATGGGTTGTTTTTTTAAAAGCTGGGGCAAAAGTTTGTTTTCTCTTTGTTGTCGACAAGTATACATCAAAGACATTTTCAAAACTGGTCACAATAAGGCTGATTTTAAGTAAATGCACTTATGAAAGCGTTGCAAATTCATCTTATGCTTTTATCTAAGGGGGAAATAAAGTGGATACACTGTTTGGTATGAGCCATAATGCTACACTGTTGTTGTGGACGCTGCTTACCATCGTCTTTCTCGTAGTCCTGATTTCTAAATATAAATGGAATCCGTTCGTCACCCTTTTGATTTCGGCTTTAATGCTTGGCCTGTTTGCCGGCATGAAGCCCCTGGATGTCGTTAAATCTATTACAGGCGGGCTAGGTGGAACTTTAGGTACAATTGCTATCGTCATCGGGCTCGGCACGATGCTGGGCAAGATGATGGCTGAATCCGGCGGTGCTGAACAAATCGCCACTACATTGGTGAATCGCTTTGGTGAAAAAAGAGTTCACTGGGCCATGATGCTCGTAGGTTTTATTGTTGGGATTCCGGTATTTTTTGAGGTTGGTGTTATTTTGCTGATTCCGATCGTCTTTACGGTCGCCAAGAAAACGAAAATGTCCTTGCTGCAAATCGGTATCCCGATTCTTGCCGGATTGTCCACTGTACACGGACTTGTCCCACCGCACCCGGCACCGATGATCGCTATTGATGCTTATGGGGCCGATCTGGGTAAAACCATTTTATATTCGCTCCTCGTCGGACTGCCTGTCGCTATTATTGCAGGTCCATTGTTCGGGAAATATATCGGTAAAAAAATCGTACTTGAACCGCCAGCCAAGCTGGCTGAGCAATTCGCTGTAAAAGGGGAACGCAAGCTTCCTGGCTTCGGAATTACCCTGTTCACTATTCTGCTTCCTGTCATTCTGATGCTTACCGGCTCCATTGCCGACATTATCGACCCGGAAGCAACCAGCTCGGTAACGCTATTCTGTGAATTTATCGGTCATGAAATTATTGCTCTTTTGATCGCCGTCGTCTTCTCCTTTTTCTCGCTTGGATTCAGCCGCGGATTCACGAAGCAGGAAATTTCAAAATTCACTAGCGAATGCCTTGCCCCAATCGCTACAATTGTACTCATCATCGGTGCAGGTGGCGCGTTCAAGCAAGTACTGATCAGCAGCGGCGTAGGCGACGCCATAGCCCAGGTTGCCACGGGTGCAAACATCAACGTCATTTTGTTCGCCTGGCTTGTGGCGGCGCTGATCCGCGTAGCAACCGGTTCGGCTACCGTCGCAATGACGACGGCCGCAGGGATTGTCGCTCCTGTTCTGGCGATGACGCCAGGCGCGAACGTTGAGCTCGCTGTTCTGGCCACCGGCGCAGGTTCCATCGTACTATCTCACGTTAACGACGCCGGCTTTTGGATGGTCAAAGAGTTCTTCAACATGAGCGTTCCGCAAACTTTGAAATCCTGGACCGTTATGGAAACGATCCTGTCCGTCGTCGGGCTGGCTTTGATCCTTATGCTCAGCGTTATTTTCTAAATATTAAGACAGAATAATTAAAGAGAAACGATAGAGAGAAGGTATGAGAATGAAACCCCATACTTATATGATAGGCATTGATATTGGAACGACGAGCACCAAGGCAGTTTTGTTCGATGAAAACGGCAAGGTGATGGCGAACGCAAACCAGGAATATCCCTTATACACGCCTTCCCCTTCCGTTGCCGAGCAGGACCCTGAAGAAATTTTTGAAGCGGTCATTGCTGCAGTCCGTCACGTCATGAAGGAGAGCGGGACCCGGCCGGAGCAGGTTCGGTTCGCCTCCTTCAGCTCTGCGATGCATAGCGTGATCCCGATAGATCGCAGCGGCCAGCCGCTTATGCGGTGTCTCACCTGGGCGGACAATCGAAGTGCAGAATGGTCCGAACGGCTCAAGAACGAGCTGGGCGGACACGACATATACAGACGAACCGGGACGCCGATTCATCCGATGTCTCCACTCACGAAGCTGCTATGGCTTAGGAATGACCGTTCAGATATTTTCGAGAAGGCTTATAAGTTCATATCGATCAAAGAGTACGTATTTCACAAATTGTTTGGACAATATGTCATCGACTACTCTATCGCCTCCTGCACGGGACTGATGAATTTGGAGCAGCTTGATTGGGACGAGGAAGCCTTGAAAGTCGCTGGAATAACCCGGGATCATCTGTCGGAGCTGGTACCGACCACGCATGTGCTACAAGGAATGTCGCCAAAATATGCCGATGAAATGGGCTTGTCAGACTCTACCCCGTTTGTTATCGGGGCGAGCGACGGAGTGTTGTCGAATCTCGGGGTTGGCGCCATCGATCCAGGCGTCGTTGCCGTGACGATCGGAACGAGCGGAGCGATCCGCACCGTCGTAGATCAGCCTAGAACCGATCCGAAGGGCCGAATTTTCTGCTACGCGCTGACGGATAAACATTGGGTCATCGGCGGGCCGGTGAATAATGGCGGCGTTATATTTCGCTGGGTACGGGACGAATTCGCCGCCTCGGAGGTAGAAACGGCGAAACGTCTCGGAATTAGCCCGTACGACGTGCTGACTAAAATCGGGGAACGCGTGCGTCCCGGCGCCGATGGGCTTATTTTCCACCCATATTTGGCCGGAGAGCGGGCTCCGCTTTGGAATCCGAATGCTCGGGGCTCCTTCTTCGGGCTGACACTGCATCATCAGAAGGAGCATATGATCCGCGCCGTGTTGGAAGGTGTTATTTACAACCTTTACACCGTGCTGCTGGCGATGGAGGAGCAGATCGGCCGTCCCCGCCAAATCAAAGCCACCGGGGGCTTTGCCCGTTCGCCGCTATGGCGGCAAATGATGGCGGATATTTTCGATCAGGAGGTTATCATCCCGGAGAGCTTTGAAAGCTCCTGTCTGGGGGCCGTCGTTCTTGGGCTGTACGCCCTGGGGGATATCGACTCGTTTGACATCGTCAAAGAGATGGTCGGCGGCACTTACGAGCATACGCCAACCCCCGAGCACGCCGCGATTTATAAGCAGCTGCTGCCGATATATATCCGCATTTCGCGCAAGCTGGAAGAGGAATATGAGGCGATTGCCGAGTTTCAAAAACATTTGACGGAAGGTTAAACGATAAAACTTAAGATAAGGGTAAAAAATGGTCCTATTCGGTGGTTTTGCAGCTTTTCGTTGTAAATAAGGGAATTTGATGTACCTATTTAGGAGTGAAACCGAAAAAATGGCTACTTTGGGGATCTCCTTAAAGAAATAAGTCCACAAAATTCCCTTATTTTTTAAATTTTTAGTGCAATTCCAAAATAAGGTCCAAAAATACCCTTATCAACTTATGTTCATACAAAGAAAAGGCCCGCCGTGCGAGTCATATTCTTGCCGATGTACATTAGAACGGGTACGGCCCGGCAGGCACGAATATGACTCGTTTTAGGTTGGGCCTAATGAGCATAGTATCATCACTTAACTGGAATATAGATGTCGATCTGCGACTCGGGATGATGATAGCCGATAAAACGCTCATCGTAGAGTTCAAAGTCCTCTCGGCTGCCGTCGAGCTCCTCTTTCGTGGAGAAAAACCAGGTTCCCCATATATATTGAAAGGTCCGCGGAAGACGCGCAAGGCTCCCTGTATGGGTGAACACGGCGTACCGTCCGCCAGGGAGAGACTTCGCCACAAAGGGTTCTGGCAGACGATCAAAATTCTCCACCTCCACCCCTACCACCTCTGAAAACAACACATCGTTGTTCATCATGTACAGCGAGTTATCCTCCTGACAAGCCTCGCAGATTCCAAACCCCCGCCCTCTCGGCTTCACTTCAGGAATGGATTGAGATATGGCATTAAACTGCTGCCACAATTCAGGTAGAACATTATCACGCAGCGTCGTTTGACCACGTAGACCAGCAACCCTCGTTTGCGGCATTTCAACAATTTGCGGATGAACGGTTATGTTGTGGATTAAATGATTGAGCAGCTCTGGCTCCATTTTCTGTTTTGCCCCGATCATCAAATCCAGCCGATTTTTACGATAAGTATGAGGACTCATTTTGTACATCGCTTTGAAAGCGCGGCTGAAGGCCTCACTGGATTCAAAACCGTGATCGAGGGCGATATCAATCACCCGCTTGTCGGTATAAAGCAGCTTCTGGGCACCATCTGCCAGCCGGCGTTTTTTGATGTAGCTGCCGATGCTCTCCCCCAGCAGCGCCGTAAATTGCCGAGTCAGGTGGTAGTAGGAATAACCCGCCGCTCTGGCGGCATCCTCCACGCCGATATCCTCGCTCAGGTGGTTTTCGATATACATGATCGCTTTTTCAATCGCCTTCAGACTGTCCACGGTAGTCCTCCCCCGCTTTATACTTACACTATAGGCACAAACTCGAAAAGTGCCGGGTTTGCTCTATCCAGCTTCAATTCAATGTCCTGAGCGCCATTAGCAAGCGGTTCGTTAATGTTATAACGGTGCCAGCCGTTTTCACTCCGTCCGCCCCAGCACAACTCGATGGAACCGCCCGCCGGATCGATGATCATGCTTTTAGTGGTGCCGAAAAAATCTTCAAAGTAGTGACAGCACAGTCCCTCCGGGTATTTGCCGAGCAGCAGCTCCTTCAAATCTTCCGCCGTAATACTCCACTTCCCCTCAAGTGATTGCCGGATAAACTCATATCTCTCTAATGAATTGCGCATCGCCTGCGGTTCGTACGGCACAAGCTCCGGAATTACAGGATGATTGGTAGCAATAAGAAACTTCTCAGCGCTGGAAGCGTCGATTTGCTTCACACCCATTCGTCCATCAAGCGTTTCCACCAATGCCGCATGGCCGCCCTTATCCACAAGCATCAAATTCATGTTGTAAGCAATCGGCATATCCTTCATAAAGACGAGCGCTTCTGCTACATCCTTGCAGTTCTCCAGTAAGGCACGGATCACCGCCCAAAACTGCAGACCGACCAACTTCGGATTGCGCATGTAAGGCATCGCCCCCACCGGGAATCCGCAGGAGCTCATCGTTACGGCAAGCCCGCACTCATTGAACCCGTCATCTCGCCCAAAAAATAGCACACTGGTGCCAAGATGAGTGTATTTTCCGATAACGGAGGTTCTCACCAGCGTAAAATCCTCGGCTTCGTGGCTGAATTCATAGCTTCGCGCCAGCAAAGGGTTCCCGTGTCGCGTAATCCCCGGCATCAGGGCGATTTGACTACAGCGGGGACGCAGATAAGTCATCGCATAAAAAATGATTTTCGCAGGACATGCCTCAAGTGCATCAGCAAACCCCTGCAGTTCATCGGTCAGGCCTGGGCACCAGCGTGCAAACATCTCGCTAGCCTTCTTCGCTTCACTCTCATCAAAATTGTCAAAGCCGGCGGTATGCAGAGCTCTAAGTTGTGTATTATCCCTGACCATATTGCCAAGGCTATATCCGATGTCATAACTAGATCCGGAAAGTTCCATCGTATGAGCTTGTTTCTTCATTACCATCATGATCCCTCCAAGTTAAAAGATTGAAATACGATTTTGCAGCTGCTTCTATTGTGGCAAATGCAAAAATTATATTCATGATGGTTCCTGCTATAAGTGAAGATTCAAGATTTAGTTATGCACAAGCCAAAAAACGGCCTCCTACAACAACCTGTGCATAATTTTTTTGAGATTTTCACTCTAGCTGTCGAATTTTAAACAAATTATAAACAATATGTAGTGGTGTGAATGAGAATTATGCACAAGTTATTGAATTTGTGGATAAAAACCGACTGCGCATTGAAATATAAGGCTTCTTTTGCTATGATTATATTGCTTTTTGTTGTGAATATCTAAGTTTATCGTCTTATTTATCAACAACCTGTGGATAACATTGTGAACAATTCAGTTTTAACCCTGTTTATAATGATTATACGGAACTTAACTATGGGGATAAAATTCCCCTTTATTTATGTTTTTTCGACTCTTTCTGCATGGCTTAAGCCACAATTGGAAGATTTAAAAGGAGTGACAGTCTGTGGACAGCCATACTTCAGAAATATGGCAGCATATTCTTTCCATTATCAATACGAAGCTGAGCAAGCCCAGCTTTGACACCTGGTTTAAAGCCACGAAGATCGTCTCTTTAACCGATCATGCCATTGTCATTTCGGCACCGACGACGTTCGCCGTTGAATGGCTGGAAAGCCGCTACACTAAACTGGTCGCAACGACCGTTTTCGAATATCTCGGCAAGCAAGTGGATGTATCCTTTGTCATTGAGGAATCCGCCCCGCCCGAGCAAACACTGGTCTACAAAGAACCCCCCGCCCCTGTCCAAACCGAGGAAAGCGTTTCCCATATGCTTAATCCTAAATATACGTTTGACACATTCGTTATCGGTTCCGGAAACCGCTTTGCCCATGCGGCTTCTCTCGCCGTCGCCGAGGCGCCGGCTCGGGCATACAATCCGCTGTTTCTATACGGCGGCGTGGGACTTGGAAAAACGCATTTGATGCATGCCATCGGCCATTATATTTTAGAACACAGCCCCAGCAGCAAGGTCGTATACATTTCTTCTGAGAAATTTACGAACGAATTTATTAACTCCATCCGTGACAACCGTGCGGAGAGTTTTCGTAATAAATACCGCAACATTGATATTTTGCTTATTGACGATATTCAATTTCTCGCCGGGAAAGAGTCGACCCAGGAGGAATTCTTCCATACATTTAATGCGCTGCACGAAGAGCGCAAGCAGATCATCATTTCCAGTGATAGACCGCCAAAAGAGATACCAACGCTGGAGGAGAGACTTCGATCGAGGTTTGAGTGGGGACTGATTACCGACATACAGCCGCCGGATTTGGAGACACGGATCGCCATTTTGCGGAAGAAGGCCAAGGCGGAAAATCTCGATATACCCAATGAGGCAATGATGTATATTGCCAATCAAATCGATACGAACATCCGTGAGCTCGAGGGGGCGCTCATTCGCGTTGTGGCCTACTCCTCGCTGATCAACCAGGATATAACGACCCACCTGGCCGCGGAGGCGCTCAAGGATATTATTCCTTCCAGTCGTCCGAAAATGATTACGATTCAGGACATCCAGCAGAAGGTCGGCGATTACTACCATTTGAAGCTGGACGATTTCAAAGCGAGGAAACGAACGAAAGCGATCGCCTTTCCCCGCCAGATTGCGATGTATCTAGCTAGAGAGCTAACGGACTTTTCACTTCCGAAGATTGGTGACGCCTTTGGTGGCCGAGATCATACGACAGTGATCCACGCGCACGAGAAAATAACCCAGCAGCTCAAGACCGACCAGGAGCTATTCAAAATCGTAAGTAACATTACCGAAAAAATAAAAAGTGCAACCTGAATAAGGCATAAGCCTATGCACATGATATTCACATGTGGATAGGCTTCATTTCATATTATTTGCTTTGTTATCCACATATTCAGGGCCCCTACTACTTCTTCTATTAATTAAAAGATATACACATCTTAATAAACGGTGGTCCGGGCAGCAATCATTATTTAGAGAAAACATGCGGCTCTTTAGCAAACTTAGAGGCCGCTTAAAACGCACGATTTATGAAATTGATAACTTATCAAAATGGTATGCTGACGAAGTGAAATTTATGCCAAGTTAAATTTTGCAGGTGCAGATGCCTTATACTAGCGTGCTTAGGAATATCGAAGAAGCAACGCTTCATAAACGAAGCAAGTTTTATTGCGATGTGATTTCGAAGAAGTAACGCTTCATAAAACTAAGCAGATGCTTTCGAAGTAAGTTTTATTGCGAAGTAATATCGAAGAAGTAACGCTTCATAAAACTTTTAGGAGTTGAATTTATGAAAATCCGCATTTTAAAAAATGAATTGAACGAATCGATCCAACACGTATCCAAAGCGATATCCAGCCGCACAACAATTCCGATTTTGACCGGGATTAAGCTTGATGTGAATTTTCAGGGCATGACGTTAACCGCAAGCGACACCGATATTTCCATTCAAGCCTTTATTCCTGCTGAAGATAAGGAGAAGCAGATTGTCCAGGTCGAGCGTCCTGGTAGCGTAGTGTTGCCTGCTAAATTTTTCGTTGAAATTATTAAAAAGCTTCCTTCCCAAGAAATTGAAATGGAAGTCCAAGACGGTTTCCAAACACTGATCCGCTCCGGATCGACCGATATTCAAATGGTCGGCCTAGATCCTGAGGAGTTTCCAGTGCTTCCAAGCATTGAGGAAAACCAAGTGATTTCGATTCCGGGCGATCTGCTCAAGACGATGATTCGGCAAACGGTGTTTTCCATTTCAACGAATGAAACCTCTCCGATCTTGACCGGGGTGCTCTGGAACTTGAGCGATAACCAATTTAAATTCGTTGCCACCGACCGTCACCGTCTCGCCAGCCGCACGGCAAGCTTGGACGATGCCGATGGCGTTCGTTTTAGCAATATTGTTATTTCCGGGAAAACGCTCAATGAGCTGAGCAAAATTATCCCGGATCAGAATACGCGCGTTGAAATCGTAGTAGCTGACAACCAAGTACTGTTCAAAATCGACCGTGTTCTGTTCTATTCACGTATACTTGACGGAACTTATCCCGATACTTCTAAAATTATTCCGACAAGCTACAAAACAGAACTCGTACTTGACACGAAAAAATTGAGCGATTCGATTGATCGTGCATACTTGCTGTCCCGTGAGGAGAAAACGAACATTGTACGTCTGCAAACGCTTGAGGACGGCACGATTGAAATTTCCTCCAGCTCCTCCGAGCTTGGTAAAGTAACGGAGCAGCTCGATGTATCCCAGTTTACCGGGGATCCGTTGCGGATTTCCTTCAACTCCAAATATATGTTGGACGTGCTAAAAGTGGTGGAAAGCGAGCAGCTGCATATCGGCTTTACGGGAGCGATGAGCCCGATCATCATTAAACCGGTTGATGACAGCCAAAGCCTGTACCTGATTCTGCCATACCGGACAACCAATTGATCTGAAAGGAAATAACGACCGATGAAAATAATCTCCATTTCGAGCGAATATATTAAGTTGGATCAATTTTTGAAGCTGGCAGATTGTGTTCCGACCGGCGGGATGGCCAAAGCGATCATTCAGGATGGGGCCGTCAAAGTGAATCGTGAGCCGGAGGAACGGCGCGGACGCAAGCTGTACCCTGGCGACATCGTCGAGGTAGCTGGTGAAGGTTCTTTCCAAGTGTCCGGAAAATAGGCTCCCTAAACGGCTTTGCAATCATGTCTGGCCGTCATGGTCGGCAGGAAATGGGGGGCTAAAGGTACCGTGTATGTCAATCAAATAGAGCTGCAAAACTACCGGAACTATGGTGCACTCTCGCTGAATTCTTTCGGTTCAGTCAATCTGATTATCGGCCGTAACGCCCAAGGCAAGACAAACTTGCTGGAAGCCATGTTTGTTCTGGCACTCACTAAATCACATCGGACCGGAAAAGATAAGGAGCTTATTTCTTTTGGCAGCGATTTTGCCATGGTGTCGGCAGAGGTTGAGAAAAAGTACGGAAACGTAAAATTGGAGCTTCGTCTTACATCGCAGGGCAAGAAAGCGAAGCTTAATGGGCTGGAGCAGCGGAAGCTCAGTGATTTCATCGGTGCGCTGAATGTCGTTATGTTCGCTCCAGAAGATTTGGAGATTGTTAAGGGAACACCGGGGATTCGCCGCCGGTTTCTTGACATGGAGATCGGTCAGGTTCAGCCTAGCTATTTGTTCCACCTCCAGCAGTATCAAAAGGTTTTGCTCCAGCGAAACAATTTGCTGAAGCAGTCCTGGGGGGCGGGACCGGAGCTAGGAACGATGCTGGAAATATGGAACGAGCAGTTGGTAGAGCACGGTGTTAAAATCATAAAAAAGAGGAAACAATTTATAAGAAAATTGCAGAAGTGGGCGGAGCATATTCATGGGGGAATTACCGGTGGCGGTGAAACCCTAAAACTCACCTATCAGCCATCGTTCGGAGAAGCCGATGAGGAAGATGAAGCTGTCTTAATCGAGCAATTTATGATAAAGTTATCACAAATGAAAGATCAGGAAATTCGCCGCGGTATGACGCTTTGTGGACCGCATCGTGACGACATGTCCTTTTTTATCAATGGGAATGAAGCACAGGTGTATGGTTCCCAAGGCCAACAAAGAACGACGGCGTTGTCGCTAAAGCTGGCGGAGATTGAGCTTATTCATGAGGAGATTGGAGAATATCCGATTCTATTATTGGATGATGTGCTGTCTGAGCTCGATCCTTACCGTCAAACCCAGTTGATCGAGACGTTTCAAAGTAAAGTGCAGACGTTCATCACGGCAACGGGCATTGAAAGCATCAATGCAAGCCGCCTGCAGAACGCCAGCATTTTTCATGTTCAGGAAGGACAAGTCCACGGGTAAGGGCGGAGGTATAGCATGTATATTCATTTGGGCGGAGAAAAAGTCATTCTCTCTTCAGAACTGATAGCGATTTTTGATATTACCATCGAGAAATCCTCGAAAATTTCCAAGCAGTTTATCGGCCACGCACTGGAAGAAAAAAAGATAGTCCGCATTGGAGAGGAAGAAGCTAAATCGATCGTGGTGACCCAAAATGAAATTTATTACTCGCCGATTTCTTCCTCAACCTTGAAGAAAAAGGCCAACGTCATTTTAGCGGGGTAGATCATTATTTTATTAACGATACCATTCTTAACCGTAGCGGAATTTGAATCTATAGAAGTAGGTGAAGGCATTGTCGATGAACGAACAAACGTATGATGAGAGCCAGATACAGGTGCTTGAAGGCCTGGAAGCAGTCCGGAAACGTCCTGGCATGTACATCGGTTCTACCAGCGTCCGGGGTCTGCACCATTTGGTATGGGAAGTCGTAGACAACAGTATAGACGAAGCGCTCGCCGGTTTTTCGAACAAAATCGATGTTATCGTTCATGAGGATAACAGCGTAACCGTCATTGATAACGGCCGGGGGATTCCGGTCGGGCTAAATGAGAAGCTGCAAAAGTCAACATTGGAAGTTGTTATGACTGTGCTTCATGCCGGAGGTAAGTTTGGCGGAGGCGGATATAAAGTGTCCGGGGGTTTACATGGTGTCGGCGTATCCGTCGTGAATGCACTATCAACGAAGGTTATCGTAGAAGTTAAACGGGATGGTCACATTTATCAGCAGGAATATCATCGCGGTGCTCCGCAATACGATGTGCGGAAAATTGGAGATTCGGATGAAACAGGAACGAAAACGAGATTTTATCCGGACCCGGAAATTTTCACGGAAACGACCGTGTTTGACTATAACACCTTGTTAACGCGGATTCGCGAGCTTGCTTTTCTGAATAAGGGTATTAATATTTCCCTGACCGATGAACGCACCGGTGTAGCGGACTCTTTTCATTACGAAGGCGGCATTCGGGAGTATGTTAAGTTTCTGAATCAAAATAGAGAGGTGCTCCATGAGCAGCCGATCTACGTTGAAGGCAAGCGGGACATGATTCAGGTCGAGGTTTCCCTGCAATATAACGACAGCTATACGGAAAATATTTTTTCGTTTGCGAACAATATTCATACCCATGAGGGCGGGACGCATGAATCCGGGTTTAAGAGTGCACTGACCCGTATTATTAACGATTATGCCCGTAAAAACGGCATGATTAAGGATAATGACTCCAATCTGACCGGCGATGATGTGCGTGAAGGCTTAACGGCGATCATTTCCGTGAAAATCCCTGAACCGCAGTTTGAAGGTCAAACGAAAACCAAGCTGGGTAACAGTGAAGTACGCGGGATTGTAGAATCGCTGTTTGCGGAAAAGCTGCAGGAGTTTATGGAGGAAAATCCGGCGGTATCGCGTCGTGTTCTGGAAAAATCGCTGCAGGCTTCAAGAGCGCGAGAAGCGGCTCGCAAAGCGCGTGAGCTGACGCGCCGTAAAAGTGCGCTGGATGTCAGCGCTCTGCCGGGTAAACTTGCCGACTGCTCATCCAAGGACGCTTCGATCAGCGAACTGTACATCGTCGAAGGTGACTCTGCCGGCGGTTCAGCGAAGCAAGGGCGGGATCGCCACTTCCAAGCGATTTTGCCGCTGCGCGGTAAAATTTTGAACGTGGAAAAGGCAAGATTGGACCGTATACTGGGCAACGCAGAAATTCGGGCGATTATTACGGCCCTGGGGACCGGGATCGGTGAAGAGTTTGACATTACGAAGGCTCGGTATCACAAAGTCATCATCATGACCGATGCCGACGTCGACGGTGCGCATATTCGTACGCTGCTGCTGACATTCTTCTTCCGTTACATGCGGAAAATTATCGAAGCCGGTTATGTTTATATTGCTCAGCCGCCGCTCTTCAAAATCGAACGTAACAAAGTAATTCGTTATGCCGGATCGGAGAAGGAACGCGACGAGATACTCGCTGAATTTGGCGAAGGTGTGAAGCTCAACATTCAACGGTATAAAGGTCTAGGCGAAATGAATGCAGAGCAGCTTTGGGAAACGACGATGGACCCGGAAAGCCGCACTATGCAGCAGGTATCGATTTCCGACGCCATTCAGGCGGATGCTATTTTCGATACGCTGATGGGCGATAACGTCGAACCACGCCGCGAGTTTATTCACGAGCATGCCAAGTATGTAAAAAACCTGGATATTTAGGGTTACATGAAAATTAGATTAGCTTCGACACGATAAAAAAACTGCCAATTCGTGAACAGCACGCCATTGTTAGACAACATCTAACCGTTGGATGCAGCTCACCGTTGGCGGTTTTTTTATTTAGAGAGTCCTTTTTAAAAATATATTTTCCAATATGGTATGTTGTATATCGTAAGCGGTTACTTTTTGCAGATAGCTTTATAAAAGAATGGATTGCGGTGATTGGAAAGATGAAACCGGTAGATGCTCATCTTTACTATCCGGGAGGGGACTCAAATCTATTTTGGCAAACAGTCCGGGAATCCCCGGCCTATGCTCAAGATTTAAACGAGATTCGGGCTGAAGGCGAACGGTTACTGCAAAACCGGATTCCGGAATTGTCGTATTCGCTCTTTTCGATATTTGGCAAGACCGGATCCCGGATGGAATACGAAAACGGGGCGCATGCTTTTCGAAATCTGCTATGGAGAGATCGCATTAACTTTATCGAAACGAAGGAAGATTGGGGACCGACCAGCTTTTATTTACCCGATGCGAAATGGATGGTATCGAGGCACCTCAGTCCGGAGGGGGTATATGGATTTTGTGCCAAAGGTGGTCATAACGGAGAGCCACACAATCATAACGATATAGGGCAGTTTATGTTGGCCTTTAACGGGGAGACCTTTGTTACGGACCTAGGCAGCGGTGAGTATAATGCCGATTATTTTGGAACCGGACGTTACCGGTTCGATTGTAATGGCTCTCAAGGACACTCGGTACCAATCGTGGACGGCAATTTCCAAGCAGAAGGGGAGCGGCATGCCGCCGTGGTTCTGGAGGCTGTCCCTGGTGAATCGCTTGACGTGCTGCGTCTTGATTTAACTGCTGCCTATGATTGCCCCGGATTAAAGACGCTGACGAGATCGCTGATATGGAACAAGACGGATCTTCCTATCCTGGAACTGCGCGACGAATATCAATTTAGCTTCCTGCCGCAAAGATTGGTAGAACGGATTGTAACGAAGCTTGAGCCTTCCACAGCTATGCAAGGGGAGTTGATTTTGGCCGGGGATGCTTTGGCTTTTTTACAATGATAGCCGGGATGAACGCTTTAAGGAGCTTGCAGAGCAATGTGAGGAAAAGATGGATGCAGTACTGGACGGATACGTCCGTCTCGATCATGACCTCGGTTTCATGTGGACGTTGACGAGTGTTGCCGCCTATAAGCTTCTAGGTAAGGGGGCGTCCCGGGTGCGTGCGCTAAAAGCTGCCAATTACTTGGCCGCCCGATTTAACCTTCAAGGGAGATACATTCGCGCCTGGAATCCTTGGACTGAAGGGGAGCAAAATGCCGGGCTTGCCATCATCGACTGCTGCATGAACATGCCTCTATTGTTTTGGGCATCGGCCGTTAGCGGAGATCCCAGGTATCAACATTTTGCATCGGCGCATATGGATACGGTATTGGAGCATTTTATCCGGCCGGACGGATCGGTGTATCACATCGTTCGCTTTGACCCGGAAACCGGTGAACGTGTGGAAGGTCTTGGAGGGCAAGGTTATGCTCCGGAGTCTGCATGGTCAAGAGGCACGGCTTGGGCGGTCTATGGGCTAACACTGGCATATCATCATACCGAAAAACAGGCCTATCTTGATGCGGCCAAGCGAGCAGCCCACTTTTTCCTCGCCCAGCTGCCGGAGGATTATGTTCCGTATTGGGATTTTCGGGCACCTTACGAGGTACGGCATTTCCGGGATACATCGGCAGGAGCCTGCGCGGCTAGCGGTCTGTTGCTGCTGGCACAGAAGGTCGATGCTTTGGAAGCTGCCACTTATCGCAATTGGGCAAACCGTATACTGGAGTCGCTGTATCATAATTACGGAACTTGGGCCGATGGAAGCCAAGAAGGATTGCTTTTGCACGGAATGGGGCATTATCCGGAAAGAAAAAATGTCGATGTTCCGCTGATATATGGTGATTTTTTCTATGTCGAAGGGCTTGCTCGGCTGCTAGGGAAAGGGCCGTTCTATTGGGAGTAAGCGAATTTGGCAGTCGGGAAGGAGTCAAGGCGATGGATGCAATAGCTACATACGGGAAAAACATTTCGAACAATCCGCTAAAAAATCGACAGGATCTACAGGCTGCCTTCCTACAGCTTACCGAGCCGCTAAAAGAGCATTACAGCAAGGGACGTGCTCGTTTGCAGCTTGGGGCTGCGGGGGCGGGATATTCCGCTCAGATTGCAGAAATGGAGGGATTTTCACGCGTTTTTTGGGGGATGGTACCCTTTTTGGCGGGAGGGGGCGAGACATCGCTTTGGGAGATGTGCCTGGAAGGCATTCGTAACGGAACCAACCCTGAACATGAGGAATACTGGGGTGCCGTGAACGATTATGACCAGCGGCTTGTAGAAATGGCGGTCTTTGGGTATGCGCTGGCATGGATTCCGGAGCGGATTTGGCAACCGCTTAACGCGCAGGAAAAGCATAACCTGTACGCTTGGCTAGACCAAATTAATCATCACCCTTGTCACGATTGCAACTGGCTGTTTTTTCATGTGCTCGTGAATGTCGGATTTCGCAAAGTGGGGCTCCCTTATGACCAGGAGCAGCTTGAACGCAACCTGAACCGGATCGACGAATTTTACTTAGACGATGGATGGTATAGTGACGGACCGGGAGGCCATAGCGATTATTATGTTCCGTTTGCGCTGCATTACTACGGACTGCTCTATGCCAAGCTGATGGAAAAAGAAGACCCGGAGCGCGCAGACCGGTTTAAGGAACGGGCGGCAAAGTTTGCCATGGAGTTTCTGCAGTGGTTTTCGCCGGACGGCTCCGCGCTGCCCTACGGGAGAAGTCTAACTTACCGGTTTGCCCAATCGGCGTTTTGGTGCGCTTTGGCATACGCCGAGGTTCAGGTGCTTTCCCCAGGGATCATCAAAGGGCTTGTGCTGCGTAATTTGCGCTGGTGGTTTGGACAGCCGATTTTTGATTCCGGAGGTTTATTAACGGTCGGTTATGCCTATCCCAACCTAGTCATGGCCGAAACCTATAACTCTCCCGGATCGCCTTATTGGGCGCTCAAAAGCTTCCTTCCGCTCACTTTTCCGGAAAATCACCCCTTCTGGCAGGCAGAGGAGGAGGCTTTGCCTGCGATACCGGGAATGACAGTGCAGAAGGCACCTCATCTCGTGATTTGCCGGCAGGAGAAGACCGGGCACGTCGCAGCCTTTAACAGCGGGCATCCTACATCGAACGAGCATACGCACACCTCCGCAAAATATGAGAAATTCGTATATTCGACCGCCTTCGGATTCAGCGTACCGAGAGCGGAATGGGGGCTCGGACAAGGCGCCTTTGATTCTATGCTCGCCTTGAGCGAGGGAGATAACTTGTACCGGGTGAGAAGAAAGAACGAAGAGACCTGTATCGGGACAAATATAATCTATGCCAGGTGGATGCCTTGGATGGATGTATGTGTTCAGACCTGGATCATAGTGGGGTTGCCCTGGCATCTGCGTATCCACCTCGTTACGACGGAGAGAGAGCTTGATGCTGCCGAGGGCGGGTTTGCTTTAGGACTGGGGCGGGAACAGGAAACGGTACATATTTTGCCGGAAGGTGGAGCGGCGGTCATCAATGCGTTTGGAGCTAGCGCCGTTCTTGGTAAGTATGGTTATAGCCAAGCAGAGCTGATTTATCCGAATGCTAACACCAATGTACTGCATCCACGGACAGCGATACCGACATTGCGAGCTCACCTTCAGACGGGTAGGCACCTGCTTATTGCTGCCGTTTATGGAGAGACGACTTGCAGGGAAGATCACAGTGATAAGAGTGCCATTTTAGAGAATGGCTTGCAGGACCCTTTTGGTGCGATCGATGTTACAAGTGGTGAAATCCGTATAATGATGCCTGCGGGTGAAGTTAAAATAATAGAACTTGATAAATAACCCTTTTTTTGCTATTTCGCCGTCTTTGCTTTTAGCCGGCCATAAGCGATGGCGTAGCGTCGTATTTTTTTGTAGATGTCTTTGTTTTGCAGCATTTTAAAGGGGAAAAGAGCGGGAAGCGTATTAACTTCCAAAATCCAGATTTGAAGCTGATCATCTATGGCAATGTCCAGGCCGATTTCTTTTAGATTAGGAAATTTACGGGCTAATTGTGCGGCGACCTGTACACCGACCAATTTCATTTCTTTGTACAAAGCGGCGAATTCCCTGGCTGTTAAATGGGGACCGAGTAAATCTTCAATCGGCAGTACATTGCCGCCTCCATGATAGTTTGTAATGACCTTTTGCGGTGCCGCCACTCTGCCGATGAATCCCGTTGTTTCCCACGTATTGCTTGGAGTGCACTGAACGAGAGCTCGAATATCGAATTTTCGACGTCGGTAAGTGAGTAGATGGATCCCCTTTTGTATGAGATAAGGCTTTTGTCCGATTTTTAGAGATATAGCGTTGTGGAGCTCCTCAATCGTTGGAAACAGTTCATATTCAATACCGTATCTTAACTTTAGTTGTATGGGGCTATCTGGAAAAAAATCATCCATCCAGTATTCGGCGCACATCACTCCGTTGCCGTAAGTACCATGGTCCGGTTTGACATATACCATTTCGTAAGTCTCCAGCATCTCACGGAGATGATCAGAGGAATATTTGCGGGTATCTGGAATATAGGTCCGAAGGGATTCTTTCCGCCTAATGACTTTCGTTTTTTCCCACTTGCTTGCAATTCTTTGAATCGTCAACTAGGGTTCCTTCCTTTCTGCACATCTTTGTCAAAAGCAAATTAAGGTGATGTGAAAAACATAGGACAGAAGAGATAAACAATGATATAATAATAAAATATGGGGATTTTATAGGCTTTTTCAGTTATTAAAGAGATAATGCCTATATCCGTAGTGTATGTACGTACGTTTCAATGGGAGTGGACACATCCCCATTTTTTTGCTGCCCATATGGGGAAGATGACAAAAGCCCTACGTTTAATTAAGCTGGTTTTGTGAAAGAAATATAATGAAAGTGGCGGTTTTACGGGCTTTTTCCATACATTGGGGCGTGGATAGTTATTAAAGGAGGTCCAGCATGGCGGAAGAAAATTTCTCGCAAATCGTTGATCGGGACATTAATGTTGAGATGCGCGAATCTTTTATGGATTATGCCATGAGCATTATTGTCAGCCGTGCTTTGCCGGATGTAAGGGATGGTCTTAAGCCGGTGCATCGCCGCATTTTATATGCGATGTCTGAACTGGGGATGTATCCGGATAAGCCGTATAAGAAATCGGCTAGAATCGTCGGCGAAGTCATTGGTAAGTATCATCCCCATGGGGATACTGCAGTGTATGAAACAATGGTCCGTATGGCTCAGGATTTCTCAATGCGCAATATGCTCGTTGATGGACACGGTAACTTCGGTTCAATTGATGGTGACTCGGCGGCGGCAATGCGGTATACGGAAGCGCGTTTATCTAAAATCGCGATGGAGATGCTTCGCGATATCAATAAAGAGACCATTGACTTTATGCCGAACTATGACGGTGAAGAGCAAGAGCCTTTAGTGCTTCCGGCGCGTTTTCCAAACCTGCTCGTAAACGGGGTGTCGGGTATTGCCGTAGGTATGGCTACCAGCATTCCACCTCATAATTTAGGGGAAGTTATCGATGGGGTCCATGCTTTGATCGAGAATCCGGATATTTCCTCTTTGGAATTGATGGATTATATTAAGGGTCCGGATTTTCCAACGGCGGGTTTTGTCATTGGCCGCACAGGTATCCGGCAAGCATATACGACTGGACGGGGTTCGGTTACGACACGTGCCAGAACGTCCATTGAAGAACATAACAATAAGGCTCGCATTATCGTCGAAGAGCTCCCATACATGGTCAATAAAGCCCGTTTGGTTGAGAAAATCGCTGAATTGGTACGGGAGAAGAGAATCGATGGCATTACCGATTTACGAGATGAATCAGACCGTACGGGGATGCGCATCGTCATCGAACTTCGCCGTGACGTAAATCCTAATGTGGTGTTGAACAATTTGTACAAGCACACCGCAATGCAAAGCTCTTTTGGAATTAACATGCTGGCGATCGTTAACAATGAACCTAAAATTTTGACTCTGAAAGAAGTTCTTAGTCATTATTTGCAGCATCAGGTTGAAGTTATTCGTCGGCGTACTGAATTTGATCTGAAAAAAGCAGAAGCTCGCGCGCATATTTTAGAAGGCCTGCGTATTGCTTTGGATCATATCGATGAGGTTATCGCTCTTATTCGCGCATCGAAATCCGATGAAGAAGCCCGCGATGGACTGATGTCGCGGTTCGGCTTAAGCACAGAGCAGGCTCAGGCTATTCTTGATATGAGACTGCGCCGCTTGACCGGATTAGAACGCGAGAAGATTGAGAACGAATATAACGAACTGCTGCAGAAGATTGCAGAGTATCGTGAGATTTTGGCTAACGAATCTCTTGTGCTCCATATCATTGGAGAAGAGCTTCAAGAAATCCGCGAAAAATACGCAGATCCGCGCCGTACAGAAATTACGGTTGGGGAGGAAAGCATCCTGGATGAAGACTTGATTCCACAGGAAGAAGTCGTCATTACTATTACGCATACCGGCTATATTAAACGTTTGCCGGTTACCACGTACCGCAGCCAAAAACGCGGCGGACGCGGTGTCGTCGGGATGGACACCAAAGATAATGACTTCGTGGAGCACTTGTTCGTCACGAATACGCACCATTATCTAATGTTCTTCACGGACCGCGGTAAAGCATATCGGCTCAAAGCTTATGAGATTCCAGAGCTTGGCCGGACGGCTCGCGGGACGCCAATCATTAATCTGATCCAAATCGAGCAAGGGGAAACCGTTAATGCGGTCATTCCGGTCGAGCGTTTTGATGAAGACAAATATTTGTTCTTTGCTACACGGCAAGGCATTGTGAAGAAAACGCCGATCGAAGACTACATCAACATTCGCAAAGGCGGCCTGATTGCCGTTAACCTTCGTGAGGATGATACCCTGATTGATGTGAAACTCACGGATGGGAACCAAGAACTTATCATGGGTACGGCACAGGGGATGTCCATCCGGTTCCCAGAAAGCGATGTTCGGTCGATGGGCAGAGCTGCAACGGGGGTTAAAGGGATTACCTTGGGCGAAGATGATCAGCTGATTAGTATGGATGTTGTTGTACCGGATCGTGATATTCTGATCGTAACGGCAAAAGGTTATGGCAAACGGACTCCAGTGTCCGATTATCGTATCCAAAGCCGGGGCGGTAAAGGGATAAAGACGATTAATGTGACCGATAAGAATGGTCAAGTGGTCAGCTTGAAGGTCGTTAAGGACGACGAAGATTTGATGATCATCACTAGCAGCGGAACGCTGATTCGTACGAGTATGTCGGGCATTTCGACAATGGGCCGTTATACTCAAGGCGTGAAGCTGATCAATATTCGCGATGAAGATTCCGTGGCGACGGTATGCCGCTCCGATAAGAGTGAGGATGAGGATACGGAAGACACAGAAGATGCTAGCGTGGATAGTCAAGTGTCAGAAGACTCCTTAACGGAAGAGGATACCGGTGTTGAGCCGGATTCCGATAACACGGAAGAGTAAACACAGCGTAACAAAACGGGCTTCCTTTAAGGAGGTCCGTTTTCTATTCTTTTACTTAGTGTGCTACCAAAGAATAGCATTGCTAGCTTTTTTGTTAGCGTACTATAATGGAGTTAGATAGTCTTAGTACTTTCTTCCTAGAAAATGGAAGCAGACTCTGGATCGCAGTTGTATGAATTGAGGAGAGAATGAAGGATGGCTAATATCTCAATCACGGAAATAAAACCTGGGTTTAAATTGATTAACAACGTATATAGTCCGCTGGGTGGTCTTTTATTGCAAAAAGGAAAGGTTTTGCTTCCGAGAGATTTGGATATTTTGCGCGCCTTCATGGTTCAACAGGTAGATATTGAAGACTCCCAAGTATCTGATCAAAAAAAATCCGGAACAGGGCAGGATTCTAAACGGCGTTCAGCGGCTCTTTCAGTTAACGGTTCTACTGATGTTGAAGTGAAATTTCAAAACTCTTTGCTGCACCAAGAGTATGATCGAATGCTGCATTTGACGAAAAGTGCTTTTCAATCGGTGCTAGCAGCGGAATTGCCGATTTATGAGCTTAGACATCAGCTAGAGGTGCTCATTCGCCAGCTAAAAAATTATAATGTCCTAACCTTCACACCCTTAAATATGAACGAGTACGATTACTTGTATCATAATGCTATTTTGTCTTCACTCACCTCCTATTTGCTGGCTCAATGGCATGGATTGCCGCAGAAGGATTGGATGCAGGTTGCTTTTGCTGGTTTACTGCATGATATCGGCAATACGAAAATTGACCCAGTCATTCTATACAAACCAAGCCCGCTTACTGAAGATGAAGCTGAGGAAATGAAAATGCATACGACTTACGGATATCAACAGCTTCGTAAAACGGCCGCCATTAACGAAGGGGTTCGTCTAACGGCGCTGCAGCACCATGAGAAGATGGACGGGTCCGGCTATCCATTCCGTTTAACAGGAGATAAAGTCCATATCTACGCTAAAATTGTAGGGGTTGCAGACATATTTCACGCTATGACACTGAACCGCCGCTACAGAAAAGCTAAATCGCCTTATCTGGTCTTAGAGGAACTTCGGAAAGAGGCTTTCGGTAAGCTAGATCCGGGGGTTGTTAAAACATTCGTAGATAAAGTGACTCAATTTCATAATGGGATGCGAGTACGGCTTAGTGATGGCAACGTTGGGGAGATCGTTTTTTCCGATCGTGATAATCCTACCCGGCCTATGGTTTCCATTAAGGGTGAAATACTGAATCTGGTACAGCAAAGACAGCTTTATATCGAGGAAGTTCTTTCCTAGGGTTGATATTTGGGGGCTGTTTGGGTTATAGTATTAATCACCTGCTGCAATAAGCAAGGCGGCTATAAAAATTGAAATTTTAATTATTTCAAAAAAAGTCTTGCGATTATCTGCAAAAGGTGATATATTATAAAAGTTGCCGCTGAAACAACGGTAACAAAAAGAAACGAAGTTGATCTTTGAAAACTGAACAACGAGTGAGTATTAAAAGAGAATTAATTTCTCGTCAGTACGAAATGAGCTAATCGCTCTAAAATAAAGCATCAAAACTTTATTGGAGAGTTTGATCCTGGCTCAGGACGAACGCTGGCGGCGTGCCTAATACATGCAAGTCGAGCGGACTAATAGATTCCTTCGGGAATCTATTAGTTAGCGGCGGACGGGTGAGTAACACGTAGGCAACCTGCCCGTAAGACTGGGATAACTACCGGAAACGGTAGCTAATACCGGATAATTTATTTTGCCGCATGGTGAGATAATGAAAGGCGGAGTAATCTGTCACTTACGGATGGGCCTGCGGCGCATTAGCTAGTTGGTAGGGTAACGGCCTACCAAGGCGACGATGCGTAGCCGACCTGAGAGGGTGAACGGCCACACTGGGACTGAGACACGGCCCAGA